>JABDQB010000262.1 GCA_013042495.1 Gemmatimonadota bacterium | reverse complement strand
GCCGGATCCTCCGACTCTCTGGCGGCCAGTGAATCCGAATCGGCGCCTTCACCCTCGACAGCGGCGGCATGTATTTCCCCGACGGCGAACTCGGCCACCGGCCATTCCACCCCCGACTCGGCCTGTGTCACCCTCACCGACGCCTGCTCCAGCGATGCTTCCGGGTCCAGCAAATCGTCGAAGTTGAGCCGGACGTTGAGGCTGTCCCTCGCCTCGGCCAGGCCGAGCGCGGGCGGAGTGGAATCCGGCATCGTGAGCCACAACTCCAGCCTCACGACGCTGGCCGAGTCATCGAGTGCCACATGCCCGCTGTCGTGCGGCTCAAAGTCTCTCTCGAGAGTCCTGTTACGATTCTGGTCGCGGAAGGCGAAGGCCCAATAGGCTCCGACGGGCAGGCCTCGGAGCGCGAAATTCCCGCCCGTGTCGGTCACGGCCGCATACGGAATCGAGTCCGCACCCAACACCTGGACGGCGATGTCGCGGACCTTGCGCACCGTCTCTCGATCCCACACCTCGCCCACGGTGCGAGTGTCGTAGAACTGCGAACCCGTCGTGAACAGGAACTCGATTGGCGACCGGGTTCGGTTTCGCACGAGATCAGCGAGGCCCGGCGGAATTCGAAATGAGTACACTACCCCGGGGCGCCAACCATCGACCGGCCGAATCCGCACGTTTCGTCGCCCGGCATTGACCTCGTAGAGCCAAGCCGGCGACGTCTCGAGCGTTCTCGCCACGGATCGCGGGTCGGCGATGGGCTCGTCGAACCGGACGTAGACGTCTTCGTCCAGATCAGGGACGGCCGTTGCGGGGGCCGGGAACATCTCGACCACCTGGGGAGCCTCGAAGTCGGGGCCCGTGCCCGGGGGCATCTCTTCTCGAGCGCATGTCGCGCAGACAAGGGCGACCCCCAGTAGCAGGTGCAGTCGGACCGCCTGGAGTGTATTACGCTTCATCTCAACCCGAGCCGAACGCCTCGCGTTTCTCGACCAGAACGGTCAGTCGCTCCTCGAACGAGCTCACCTTCTCGCGCTCCCGCTGCACTACCTCCGCCGGAGCGCGATCCACGAACCGGGAGTCTTCGAGGCGGCGCCGAGATCCGGCAAGCAAGTCCCTCAGACGATCGATCTCGGACTGGGTTCGGTGGCGTTCCTTCTCGACGTCCACGACCCCGGCAAGAGGGAGAAACACCTGCGCGCCGGATCGCAGAACCGCGTGTGCGCCTGGCTCGCCTGCGGGGACGGACTCCAGCGTTTCCAGCGACGACATGCGCCCCAGACGGAGTAGACCCTCCATCTCGGCCGTCAGAACGTCGGAAAGCGATGCCGGCGTCCGTGCCAGCACGACGTCCACGGGCCTGCCCGGATCGATACCGTAGTCCGCACGAAGATTGCGAACGGCCCCGATGATTTCCTGCAGCGTCTCAACCGCGGCAACCGCATCCGGGGCGCTCAGATCAGCCCGGGGATCCGGCCACGGACCGTGCATGAGCGAGTCCTCTTCGCTTCGTCCAGGCAGATGGCAATACATCTCTTCCGTGATGAAAGGCATCATCGGCTGCAGCAAACGAAGCCAGCCGTCCAGTACCAAGGCGAACGTCGCTGCGGCTGCTTCTCGACTCTCCTCGCCTCGATCACCGCGCAACCGCGTCTTGGCCAACTCCAGGTACCAGTCGCAGAAATCGCCCCATACGAACTGATACGTCACCTCCGCCGCGTCATGCAGGCGAAAACGCTCCAGGGCATCCGTCGCCGAGGCCGAAGTCGCCGCGAAACGATCCAGGATCCAGCGATCCGTTACTTCGAGCTGAGTGTCCAGCGGATTCGCACGCACGTCCGCCTCCGTGAGGTACCCGAGCCCAAACCGCACCGCGTTCCACATCTTGTTTGCGAAATTGCGTCCGACCCGGAACGACGACTCCAGGTCCTCGTGGTCCAGCTGGAGGTCCGTCCCCAGGGCCGCCGCGTTCACGAGCGTAAACCGCATCGCGTCGGCCCCGAAAAGGCGCACTACCTCGAGAGGATCGACACCGTTTCCCAGTGACTTGGACATGCGTCGGCCGCTTGCGTCACGCACCGTGCCGTGCAGAAGGACGTCGGTGAACGGCAGCTCGCCCACGAATTCCAGGCCGGCCATGACCATTCTCG
>JABDQB010000260.1 GCA_013042495.1 Gemmatimonadota bacterium | reverse complement strand
AAATCCGACGTCGGATACCCCCCCCTCGGTGACCCCGCGCATGGCCGAAATCCTCGTACTCGCCAGTCAGATCCCGATACCGGTCCAGGCCACGGGAACGTCGCTGCGATTGAATCCCCTGTTGCGGCATCTCGCCGAGGAACACGAGGTGGACCTCGTCGTATTTCGGGATGATCGGGCGGAGCGGGACGCGCTCATCGACGAGGCCATGGCGTTTTGCCGCTCAGTCACGACGCTCGCGCGGCCGAGGCTCGACGGCCGCCGCCGGCTGACGCGGATCGTGAGCGGGATGATCGATCGAGATCGCCCCCCGTGGGAGCTTCTGGATCCCTTCTCGAACGAGGCGGTCGCGGAAGTGAGGGATCTCGTCAGGGAGGGCAGCTACGACGTCATGTTCGCGGTGAACGACGTCTGGGACGCCATGTTCCAGCTGCTCGTCTCCGGAGACACGCCTCCGCGGGTCGTCCTGGACTGGATCGATTCCCCGTCTCTGATCCATGCGCGCAGGAGCAGGACGCGTGCCGGGGTCGCCGGATGGCTGGCGAGGCGGAGGACCCGGAGAGTTCGGCGCTGGCAGCAACGTGTGAACGCGCGGGTCGACGCCGCCATCTACATCGCGGCGAGCGACCGGGAGCACGCCGGCGCGGAGGGGAATCCCCGAGTGCACGTCGTGCCCAACGGGGTCCTGCTGCCCGATCGGAGGGTCCAGGCGAAGTCCGGGGGCCCCCCGACGCTCGGCTTTCTCGGCAATATGGCCTACGCTCCGAACGAGCTGGCGGCGCTGCGGCTCCACGAGCGGGTGTTTCTACCGATGCGAGAGCGGGTGCCGGAGCTCCGGTTGAAGATCATCGGCAGGGACCCCGGCCCGGAGCTTCGGCGACTGGCTTCGTCGAGCGTCGAGGTCACGGGAGAAGTGGACTCGATCTGGACCCACCTCGCGGGTGTCGACGTGATGGTCTTCCCCATGGAGACCGGGGGAGGGCTGCAGAACAAGCTGCTCGAATCGCTCGCGGCCGATTGCTGTGTCGTGGTGACCGGTGTCGGGGCTGCCGGGACCGGCGAGCTGGGCGCGCAGACCCTGGTGATCGAGGACACGGATGAGGGCATGATCGAGGCAACGACCAACCTCCTGCTGGATGCCGAGGCCCGCGCGACCGCTCGGCAGGACGGCCGGCGATTGCTCCAGGCGTTCGACTGGTCCGACATCCTCCCCAGATACGCCCGCATCATACTGGGTCCCTGACCGGGCCCCGGGTCGCCCGCTACTCGTTGCGGTGCAGCCCCTCGAGCAGGGCGTGGAAGTCCCGTCCGATCGACCGGAACGAATAGCGGTCGACCGCGAGCTTGCGGGCAGCCCGCTCGATCCCGGTGCGCACGTCCGCGTTCTTCAGTCGCATCACGTGCTCGACGTAGGCTTCGGGGGCTTCCGCCAACAGGATGTCGACCCCGTCGGTCACCTCGATTCCCTCACAGGCGATCGGGTCCGCCACGATCGCTTTCGACATGGCCAGGGCATCGAGGATTTTGAGCTTGGTGCCCCCTCCGTCTCGGATCGGACACAGATAGCAGAGCGCCGACTCCAGCCAGGGATGGATGTCGTCCACGAAGCCGTGGACGTGGAATCGGTCATCCCGCTCGGCCAACTCCACGAGATCTGCCGGAGGATTGCCTCCGATGATGTCGCACTCGATGCGCTCGTCCGCGACCCGCAACAGGGGCCAGATGTCGTGCGCGATCCGTCGGACCGCGGCCGTGTTGGGATACCAGTCGAGCGTCCCGACGAAGATGACGCGGGGTGCCCGTTCGGCACCGGCGGGGGCGTCGAAGAACTCGACGTCGACGCCATTCGGGACGATCTCGACCTTCGCCTCGGGCACGATGTCCAGGAGCCGTTCCCGGTCGGTATCCGAGCAGACCACGTTGAGGTCGACGGCCCCGCACACCCGTTCCTCCAGCTTCCGGACCAGGTCCGCCTGAGTCGCGAAGAACCGTGACCTCAGGGCGTCGGTGGAGTTCATCCCGCGCCGTGCCCAGAGGTGCGACTCGATGTTGTGGTGGTCCAGTACGACCGGAACATCGGGCGGGACGAGATCGGCGTACTGCATCAACCCGATCGTGTCGATGTGTACGACGTCGTATGCGCCCCGTGCGATGCGCTCGGTGACGACCCGGCGGTATTCCCTGGATCGGAGCCACAACTCATCGTACGCCCGCCGCCGCAGCAACGAGTTCAGGGCAATGCGATGCCGGCCCCATCGCCACGCGTCCGAAGGAAGCGGGACGAAATCCACT
>JABDQB010000258.1 GCA_013042495.1 Gemmatimonadota bacterium | reverse complement strand
CGATGTGCTTCTCCTGAAACGGAAACGGTTCAGTCGAAAGAAGCACCGCATCCAGTCCCGCGGCGGCCAGCTCCCCGGCCTCCACCACGGGGTAGCGCTTCGGCCGATCGGCGAACGCGTTTTCTGCTCCCGCCAGTCGCAGGAGATCGCTGATGAAGGTGTCGCCGCTCACGCTCATCAACGGCTCGCGCCAGATCAGGTACGCGTAGCGGACCAGCGGCAGGCCCTCGCTCGCGACACGAGCCCGCCGCGCCGCCTCCTCGATCGCCCGCGCGATTCGCTCGCCCTCATCCGGACTCTCCACCGCGTCCCCAATTGAACGAACCATCGCCGCCGTTTCGATCGCCGTCTTCGGAAAGCTGACGTGGCACCGGAGCCCGGCGGACTGGAGGGCATCGGCATCCTCCAACCGGTTTTCCTCCTCGTTCAGGAGAACGATATCCGGCTTCAACTCGGCGATTCGATCGATCTTCGGCGTCTTCGTGCCGCCGACTTTCTCGATTCCTGTCACTCCGTCGGCCGGGTGGACGCAGAACTTCGTCACGCCCACCAGCGACTCGCCGAGGCCGAGGTCGAACACGAGCTCCGTAAGGCTGGGACACAGGGACACGATCCGCATGCCCTACCCTACCCGCCCGCTGTGAAGCGGGCCAGCACCCGGCAGGCACCGGCTGCAACGGGTCAGTGAGTGCCCGCTCCGAGTCCGACCCACGGATCGGGCTGCGGCGTGTCGGCCGTATGAACCGGAAGCACGGGGTAGTCCACCTCGGGCTGATCGCCCGTAAGGGATGCCAGGAAACTCGTGATCTTCCCGACTTCCTCCACGGTGAAGTCCTTTCCGAGCTGGGCCTCTCCCATGACGGCGACGGACTCGCCCAATTCCCAAACCTTGCCGGTGTGGAAGTAGGGGGCGGTGAGCTCGACGTTGCGCAGGACCGGCACCTTGAACGCGAACTCGTCGTTCGGATTGCCGGTCACGTTGAATCGGCCCCGGTCCTCGGGAGGCAGAAGCTCCGCTCCCGGGTTTCGAACCGCGCCGAAACGCTGGTAGCTCGATCCGCCGAGCAGGATGCCGCCGTGACAGGCCGTACACCCCGAGTCCATGAACAGGGCCAGTCCCGCGTTCTCGTCCTCCGTCAGCGCCGCATCATCACCGTCCAGGTACCGGTCGAAGGGAGAATTCGGCGTGATGAGGGTTGCCTCGAACGCCTCGATGGCGCGCGCCATGTTCGCGAACGTCACGGGATCCGCTTCGCCCGGGAACGCCTCACCGAACATCACCACGTAATCAGGAATCGACTTCAAGGTTGCCACGGTCCGCTCGGGCGTGCTGCTCATCTCCACCGCCGCCTGTACCGGGCCCTGCGCCTGCTCCATAAGGTCGGCGGCTCGGCCGTCCCAGAACTGGGCCAGGTTGTACACGGAGTTGAGCACCGTGGGTGCGTTGCGCGGACCCGCCTGCCACCCGTGGCCGATCGACGTTTCCATCAGATCCACACCGCCGAGGCCCAGGTTGTGGCAGGTGTTGCAGCTGATCAGCCAGCTTTGGGACAGGCGCGGCTCGAAGTACAGCTTCTTGCCGAGTTCCACCTTCACGGCCGTCATCGGGTTGCCCTCGAGCTCGGGCGGCACCGCCGGCACCGTCTCGAAGAGCACTCGCGCGCGCTCCATCAGCGGACTCGCGGCCTCCACGTCGGCAACGGTATCGGTCTCCGAAGTGGTGTCTAACCCCGTATCGGCATCGGGCGTGCACGCCCAACCGAGCGCCGCCGCCGCGACGAAAATGGCCAGGTCTCTCGGTATCACGATTTCCCCCCGTTTCGCGTCCGTTTCTTGCTTCGACAAACTTCGTTGCTAGACTGATCCGCTACAGCATCCATGCCATTCCCGAGTGCGCCGGGATTGGCGCCGCGGGCGACTGCACAACAGCTTAGCTGGACGGGAATTGGCCGGCATTGGGACTCTCGTACCCGCGGTGGTCCGCGTCCCTGATCGACAGTTTGCGGGCGTTTCCGGGCGGAGTGCGCCACATCGTCCCGTGCGAATCGAAGACCCGCGGGAGGCTGCGTGTACATTAAGCAGACGCCTGAAACGAGGGCCGGCAAATGCTGATGTACTCGACGTGCATATTCTGCAATCAGTCGCTCGGTACGAACGAGGTCGTCGAGATCTTCCCTATCGGACGGCGCATCTCGTTCGACGCGGCCAAGGGCCGTCTGTGGGTCATCTGCCGCAAGTGCGAGCGCTGGAACCTGTCGCCCCTGGAGATCCGCTGGGAGGTGATCGAGGAGTGCGAGCGATTGTTCCGCGAGACGCGGCTCCGGGTCACGACTGACAACATCGGGATGGCGAAGCTTCCCGAGGGACTGGAGCTGGTCCGGCTCGGGAAGCCGATGCGGGGTGAATTCGCCGCCTGGCGCTACGGGGACCAGTTCGGCCGCCGACGCCGACGTTCGATCATGTACACGACGGCCGGCGTTGGAGCCATCGGCATCGTGGTCGTAGGCGGGGCCGCGGTAGGAGCGTCCCTGGGCGGAGGCTACTACGGCTTCACGCAGATCATCCAGGGGATCATGAATGAGCGCATCGCGTCCCGGCTGCGTCACCCGGAGAGCGACGAGAAGATCAAGGTCCAGCTCAAGCACCTCGAGAAGTCGCGTTTCGTCCCCACCGGCGTGCCGGGCGAGTGGGAGCTTCACGTCCAGTACGCGCGCGGTTGGAGCAGCGGCTTCAGCACCGGCGGAGGTGAGACCCTCGTGTACCAGGGCGACGAGGCGATGGACGTCGCCGGTAGGCTGATGGCGCGCGCGAATCGATCCGGGGGCAACAAGAAGACGATCGGGGACGCGGTGAGGCGCATCGAAACGGTCGGCGATCCGGAAGCTTTCCTGGATGAGGCCGTGCTCGAATCGGAGCGACTGCGTCGCCAGAAGGCCGGCGACAATCCCAAGAAGCTGGCCAAGTCTACGGCTGGATCGCTGGCCAAGCTCCCCAAGGACATAAGGCTTGCCATCGAGATGGCGACGCACGAAGAAGCCGAGCGCCGCGCGATGGAGGGCGAACTGGACATCCTGGAGGCAGCCTGGCAACGGGCGGAAGAGATCGCCGGAATCGCGGACAGCCTCCTGTTGCCGGCGGAGGTGGAAGAGTTCGTCACGTCAGAAAGGGGGCGCGTCGACTCCGGACCGAAGATCATCGTCCCGGCGGGTGGCGGCCTGTCAGCGCCCGGTGAGCGCGCCCAGGCCTCGGGGGACGACGAGTGAGGCCGAGAATCGCGAACGACCCTTCGACCATGCCGGGTGACTACCCGTTCTCGCCGGCTGACCTGGTGGTCGCCGCCGTGCTGCTGGCCCTCAGCGCCTATCTGCTGATCGGAGGAATGGTCACGAGTTGGTCGACCGGCCCCGGGCTGATGAACGCGGGCGGCGTCGCGGTCGGGCGGGATTTCACCATGTTCTGGTCGGCGTCGGTGCTGGCTTTGAGTGGTAACGCCGCCTCCGTGTACGACTTCCAGCTCATCAATCAACTGCAGGCATCCCTGACCGGCGTTCCCAATCCCGCGTATCCCGCCTGGTTGTACCCCCCGACCGCGCTGCTCTGGGTCGCTCCGGTGTCTCTTCTTCCTTACAAGATGTCGCTCGTCGTGTGGACGCTCGCCGGCGCCGGTGCACTGGGCGCCGTGCTGTGGGGTATGCTCCGAAGACCGCTGGTCGTGCTCGGTCTGATGCTGTTTCCCGCGGTGAGCCTGTGCCTGATCAACGGTCAGAGCGGGGTGTTCCTCGCGGCGCTCCTGGGCGGGGGCCTCGTACTGCTAGACCGCCGGCCGTGGCTCGCCGGCTTCTTCCTGGGCATCGCCACCGTGAAGCCGCAGTTGCTCCTGCTCGTGGTACCCTGCCTGCTGGTCGGGCGGCATTGGAGAGCGCTCGGCGGACTCACGGTCACTTTCGCCGGCCTCGTGGTCCTGTCGCTCGCCATATTCGGTGCCACCGCCTGGGAGGGATTCCTGACCCACGTGGTCGGCGGAGTGGACATCCTCGACCAGGTCCACCCGTTGGAGAAGATGCCGTCAGTCCTGGTCGCCGCTTCGCTGGCCGGTCTGAACCGCGGAGCCGCGATGGCGCTCCAGGCGGCCGTGGCGGCCCTGATGCTCGTGGTGGTCGGCTGGCTATGGTACAAGAGATTCCCGATAGCGATTCGCGGCAGCGCGTTGTTGTTTGCCGCTCCTCTCGCCACGCCGTACTCGTTCGATTACGACCTTGCCGTGTTAACCGTGGCGCTGGCCTGGATGGCCCTCGAGATCGGGCGACGAGGATGGTTGCGGGGAGAGAGGGCGCTGGCCGTGCTCCTGTGGATTTCGCCGATCGCCGGCTGGTTCATCGCGGTCAGCACGGGCCTCATCCTGATTCCGCTCGTTCTCCTCGCTTGCCTGTGGAGCGTCGTCCGGGCCGCGCGCACCGAAATCGCACTGCCGTGAGAGATGACCGTGTCCGCCTCATCCGCCCCGAGGACGACCCGGTGGTGCAACGCGTCCTCATCGAAGTGCTGACCGAGTTCGGGGCGACGGGCGCAGGCTTCTCGGACCAGGACGAGGAACTCGGGGCCATGTCGGCGGCCTACGGCGCCCCGGACGCCGCCTACTTCGTCGCCGAACTTGACGGCGGAATCGTCGGGGGGGCTGGTATTGGCCCACTGCCTGGAGTCGAGCCCAACACCTGTGAGCTCAGGAAGATGTATCTTCTTCCCGCCGCGCGCGGGCACGGACTCGGGCGCCGCCTGCTCGAAACCTGCCTCGATGAGGCCCGTCGGCTGGGCTACCGGGAGTGCTACCTGGAAACACTGGCGCAGATGGATCGGGCACGAGACCTTTACGTTCGATTCGGCTTCCACCCCCTGGAGGCACCCATGGGCGACACCGGACATTTCGGCTGCAACCGGTGGTACGCGCTGAGCCTGTGAAGAAGAGGCACGGCGGAGGCGACCCCGGCACCACGGCGACACTCCTCGAGCTGGGCTTCGAGCCCGCCCGCCCCGTGCCTGAACATCTCGAAGACACTCTGCTTCCTTCCGGCGACCACAAACTCGTGACGGACCGGCGGGCCATGAGTACCCGGGTGTCCATCGCGGCAATTCACCCCTCGAGGCATCTTCTCGAGGACGCCGCGGGCCAGGCCTATGAAGAGATGGACCGCCTGATCGGGCTCCTGAACCGCTTCGACTCCGCATCGGCCGTAGGCGTGCTCAACTCAGAGGGCATACTCACCGGCGCACCGCCGGAGCTCGTGGCCCTTCTCGGTCGGTCGGCGGCGGTCTTCGAGGCTTCCGGAGGCGCCTTCGACGTAACGGTCCAACCACTCGTCGATCTCCTGCACCAGTCCGATACCCTGGCCGATGGTCAGCCGGCGGATCCGGTCGCGTGGCGCGAGGCCCTCGAGCGTGTCGGAGCCGACGCCGTGAAGATTTCGAACGGAGACATCTCGCTGGACCGAGACGGGATGGGCGTCACTCTCGATGGTATCGCCAAGGGCTACATCGTGGACGCCATGGCGGCCCGGCTGGAGACGCACGGCATCGAGCGGTTCCTGATCGATGCGGGAGGTGACATTCGGGCTTCGGGGCTGCGCGAGGACGGCGACGGATGGATGATCGCGGTCCGCGACCCTCGGCACGGGGGAGTGCTCCCGGCGACCCTCCGACTGACGGGAAGCGCCGTCGCAACGTCGGGTGGTTACGAGGCCCGCTTCGATCCGGACGGTTCGTGGCATCACATCGTGAGTTCTCGCACGGGACGCTCCCCGACGGACGCGCTCAGTGTCACGGTATCCGGACCCAACGCCTACGCTTCCGACGCGCTGGCCACGGCCGCGCTTCTGATGTCCCCGCGGGAGGGAGCCCGGTTCATCGACTCCCTCCCCGGATTCGAGTGCATGGTGATCGACGCCGGTGGACGCGCTACGTTCTCGGCCGGCTGGAGTGAGTTGACCGTCACTTCCCAAGAGGAAGGTGTGAGATGAGATCGGATTACTCGGGCGCCCAGTTGACCGCCCTTGTGGCCCTTCGTTTCGCCATCGGGTGGCATTTCTTTTACGAGGGCGTCTCGAAGGCTGTGAACGCGTACTGGACATCGGCGGGATACCTGGACCAGTCGCAGGGGTTCCTGTCGGAGTGGTTCGTGGATCTGGCCTCCAACCCGGGCACCCTGGCCGTAGTTGACTTCCTCAACATCTGGGGGCTGATCCTGGTCGGCCTCGGCCTGATGCTGGGCGGCCTCGCCCGCACCGCCTCGTTCTTCGGGATCATCATGCTGGCCCTGTACTACCTGGCGACGCCACCGTGGCCCGGATTTGTCTATTCGATCCCGGCTGAGGGAGCGTACATGATCATCAACAAGACGTTCATAGAGCTGTGTGCGTTGTTCGTGACCCTGTTCTTCCCGACGGGGCACATCGTAGGCCTGGATCGCCTGGTCCAGCTCGCTCGCAACCGCGGCGCGGTCCAGAAGGCCCACGCTTGACGCCCACTCGGAATCGCACGGAGGACGAACGATGAGCGACGAGATTCGAAACGGCGACGACGAGGTCCTCGACGACGCCACGACGCCAGAAGAAGAACCACGGACGGACGCCGGAGATGAGCCGGTGGAAGAGGCGACCGGACCGGCGCCGGCCGGCGGAATCGGTCGCCGCGACGTCATCAAGGCGCTCGCCACGGTGCCGGTCTTCGGAGCGCTCGGCTATTCCGCCCTGCGGCGGAAAGGCCTCGCCAAGGACGAGCGGGAGCGCTTGCTGGCCGAACTGGGGATCGAGGACGAGGGCGCAGCGGTATTCTCGGAGCTCGAGAGGCGCACGCACCCGGACACGATCAGGATCGGCATCGTCGGGTACGGCGGCGAGGGCTCGTCTCTCGTGCGCAGCCTCGGATTCGCCCATCCGGACTGGATCCAGGCGCGCCGCGAGGCCAAGCTGGAGAATCCGCGGGACACCTGGCTCGACGAGTGGCTGGACCAGGAGAACCTGAACCTCGAGCTCACGGCGGTGTGCGACGTGTTCGACGTGCGGGCCGAGGCGGCGATCGCCGCTTCCACGCAGCCGATTCGCCCGGGCGGAGACACGAGGCAGCTCAAACCGGCCAAGCGGTACCGGCACTTCGAGGAACTGTGCAACGCGCCAGACGTGGACGCCGTCATCATCGCCACGCCCGACCATTGGCATTCGCGCATCACCGTTGCCGCCGCCCAGGCGGGCAAGCACGTGTACTGCGAGAAGTGCATGACCCGCACCGAGGAAGAGGTGTGGCCGATGGCGGACGCCGTGAAGAGCGCCGGCATCGTGTTCCAGCTCGGGCACCAGAACCGCCAGATGGAGAGCCACGAGAAGGCGCGCGAGGTGATCGAGAAGGGGATCCTCGGACCGATTACGCTTGTCGAGACCACGACGAACCGGAACGACCCGTGGGGCGCCTGGGTGTGGGACATCCACGAAGACGGAAACCCGCGCACCATCGACTGGGAGCTGTTCCAGGAAGCCGCGGGCAACAAGGTACCGTTCAGCCTCGAGCGGTTCTTCCGCTGGCGGTGCTGGTACGACTACGGAACCGGACTGGCGGGCGACCTGCTGTCGCACGAGTACGATGCGATCAACCAGGTCCTGAACCTCGGGATTCCGCATTCGGCAACGGCCTCCGGTGGCATCTACTTCTTCAAGGACGGCCGGGACGTGCCAGACGTGTGGCAGGCCGTCTTCGAGTATCCGGACCGTGACATGACGCTCGTGTACAGCTCCACGCTGGCCAACGGGCGTGACCGCGGGATCGTCATGATGGGCCACGACGCCTCGATGGAAGTCGGCACGCGGCTGAAGGTGACGGCGGACGGCTCGTCGACCCGGTACAAGGACATGCTGGAAGAGGGGATGGTGAAGCGCGACCGCCCGATGCTCACGTACCAGAGCGGATTCAAGGGCGTGGACGCGGTCACGACGCCGACGCAGGAGTACTTCGCCAGCCGCGGCCTCCTGTTCACGTATCGGGGTGGACGTCGCGTGAGCACGTACTACCTGCACCTGCGCGAGTGGCTGAACGCCATCCGCTACGGAGGCGAGACGAGCTGCAACATCGATCGCGGAATCGAGGAAGCGATCACGTGCCACA
>JABDQB010000255.1 GCA_013042495.1 Gemmatimonadota bacterium | reverse complement strand
ACCGCCATCGAGAGCCCCCGGCTCTTGAACGAGCCGGTCGGAAGCTGGGACTCGTCCTTCACCCATAGATCTCTCAGACCCAGGGCCTGGCCAAGCCTCTCGCACCGGAGCAGCGGTGACATGCCCTCGCCAAGCGACGCGATCTTGGTGGCGTCGGAGATCGGAAGCAGCTCCCGGTAGCGCCACATCGTCGGCTCCCTGCGGGCCACCGCCTCCTTGGTCATCGCGGCGCCTACCGCCTCGAGGTCGTAGCGCACCCACAGGGGCCGGCCTTCGTGCAGGGTCTGCAACCGGTCATGCGGCAGCCGCGTTCCGTCGATGGCTGCTTCGAGGTGCGTAACGAAGCTCATCGGCTACTCCACCGGCTTGAAGCGTGCCTGGAAGAACCGCAGGTACTTCGGCTCGTACGTGAACTCGAGTCCCGTGATCGCCTCCCGGCCGTCCCACACTTCCATCACCGACTCCGCCACGACGTCCATGTGGGCCTGGGTATACACCCGGCGGGGAATCGTCAGCCTGACCAGCTCGAGGTGCGGCCTTCGGTTCTGGCCCGTCTCCGGGTTGCGACCGGCCGACACGTTGCCGCGCTCCATCGACCGCACGCCCGAGTCGGCGTAGATCGCCGCCGCCAGCGTCTGGGCCGGAAACAGGTCCTGGTCCAGGTGCGGCAGAAAACGCTTGGCGTCCAGAAACACCCCGTGCGTTCCAATCGGCTGAACGATCGGAATTCCCTGATCGGCGACCTTGTGGCCGAGATAGTGCACCTGCCCGACCCGCGCGTGGATGTGATCGTGCTGGATGCTCTCTCGGATGCCGATCGCCAGCGCTTCCATGTCCCGGCCCGCCATGCCGCCGTACGTGTGGAGGCCCTCGTAGATCACCACCATGTTGCGGGCCTTGTCGGCGATCCCGGGGTCGTTGACCGCGAGAAATCCGCCGATGTTCACGAGGTGATCCTTCTTCGAACTCATCGTGGCGACGTCCGTGAGATCGCAGATCTGCCTGACGATGTCCGCCATCGGCACGTCCGCGTAACCTTCCTCGCGCTCCTTGATCAGAAGGGCGTTCTCGGCCACTCGGGTCATGTCGTGCACCACCAGGATGCCGTGGCGATGCGCGAGTTCGGAGACCTCACGCAGGTTGCCGAGGGAGATCGGCTGGCCGCCACACATGTTGACCGATGTCGCGATGCAGATGTACGGCACGTGATCGGCGCCATACTCGTCGATCACGGCCTGGAACTTCCCGAGGTCGACGTTGCCCTTGAACGGGTGCATGACCTCAGGGTCGTGGGCCTCGTCGATGATCACGTCGAGGAACCGGCCGCCGGCCAGCTCCTGGTGCAGGCGGGTCGTCGTGAAGTACATGTTGCCCGGCACCACGTCGCCGTCCTTGATCAGGATCTGGCTGATCATGTGCTCGGCGGCCCGCCCCTGGTGCGTCGGGATGAGGTGCCGGTAGCCGTATACGTCCCGGACCGTCTCCTCCAGGTGGTAGAAGTTCCGGCTGCCCGCGTACGCCTCGTCGCCCAGCATCATGCCGGCCCACTGCCGGTCGCTCATCGCGCTCGTTCCGGAGTCGGTCAGAAGGTCGATGTAGACGTCCTCGCTGCGCAGGAGGAACGTGTTGTATCCCGCCTCTTCGAGCGCCTGCTCGCGAAATTCGCGGGTCGTCATCTTGATGGGTTCCACCATCTTCACTTTCCAGGGCTCGGCCCAGGATCTGCGGCGTGTCGGCATGGAAATCCCCTCGTCTATGGTCGCTGGATCGTGTATCTGAGTCCGGTCGGCGTATCGGTCGCCCCGTCTCGCCGGGGAGCGAGAAGCTGCGGTCGCGAGAAGCCGCGGTCAATCTTATAGAAGGGGGCAAGGATCGGACCGCTGCGGTGCGCGAAATACCCGCGTCATACAGGCCCCCGCCCCGTCGAGGTGCTCGCCTTTGCCCGATGTGCGACAAAGAGTCTCAGGCGCCGCCTCCACCTTTCCATCCAGGACACCGGATAGCACTTTCAGGGGGCCGCTTCCCGGCGGCGCCCACTCGATCCCAGGAGGTCCGGCCCTGTGGAGAATCGACCGCTTGTCGTCGCCGTCGCCGTGGTTCTCCTGCTCGTGGCCCTCGCCTTCTGGCGTAGCTGCGGCTACTGAACCCCATTCTTCAGCCACCGACAGATCATGACCAAGCTCGAAGGACGTTGGATCCTCGTCACCGGTGCCAGCGCCGGTATCGGAGAGGCGTGCTCCCGCCGCTTCGCGGAAAGCGGCGCCAACTTGATCCTGTGGGCCCGCCGCCTGGATCGCCTCGAGATCCTGGCCACCGAACTGCGCGATCGGGATGGCGGCGAGGTCGAGATCCGGCAGGTGGACGTGCGCGATCGTGATCGGGTGATCCGCGAAGCCGCCGACCTCGTCGAATCAGGCCGGGTACCCGACGTCCTTCTCAACAACGCCGGCCTGGCCAGTGGTTTCGACTCGATTCACGAAGGCGACTACGCCGACTGGGACCGGATGATCGACACCAACGTGAAGGGGCTGCTCAACGTGACCCGGGAACTCCTGCCTCACATGGTGGCGCGCGGCACCGGACACGTGGTCAACATCGGCAGCACGGCCGGTCACCAGGTGTACCCGAAAGGCAACGTCTACAACGCGTCGAAGTTCGCGGTGAAGGCTCTCACCGAAGGCACCAACCTGGACGTCGCCGGCACCAAGGTGCGCGTGTCCAGCGTGGACCCGGGCTTCGTGCAAACCGAGTTTTCGCGCGTCCGGTTTCACGGAGACGACGAACGGGCCGAGGGAGTCTACGAGGGTTTCGCCCCCCTGACTGCCGATGACGTGGCCGACTGCGTGCTCTTCGTCGTCACCCGCCCCCCGCACGTCAACGTCTTCGACATGATCCTGCTCCCCACGGCGCAGCGGAACGTGTACGTGCTCGACCGGGACGAACCCGCATGAGCGCCGAAGGCGAAGGCGCACGGATCGCTCCGCGTCCCGATGCCGAGGGCAAGCACCAGCGGCTGGCCGGGTTCGCGCTCGCCCGCTTCGAGGGCTGGGCCCTGCCGAAGCTGGCGGCCGCCCTGCCCGCGTGGGTGATGCCCGACCATCTCACCGGAATTGGCCTCCTGGCCTCCACCGGCATCGCCGCTTCCTATATGCTCACCAACCGGGACCCCGCCTGGCTGTGGGTCGCCAGCGGCCTGCTGGTGGTCCAGTGGTACGGCGACAGCCTGGACGGCACGCTGGCCCGCTATCGCAAGATCGAGCGCCCACGGTACGGCTTCTACCTGGATCACCTCACGGATGCCTACTCGACGTTGGCCATCGGGCTCGGCCTCGGATTCTCGCCCTACATGCTCCTGTCCGTGGGCCTCGCCATCGCGATCGGGTATTTGCTGCTGTCGGTGAACGTGTACCTCGAGACGCACGTGTTCGGCGAGTTCAAGCTCGGACACGGCATACTCGGCCCCACGGAGGCCCGGGTACTGCTGATCGCGCTCAATACTGGGGCCGCGATCTTCGGCCCTCTACGGTTCGCAGTGATGGGCGTACCGTTTACACCATACGACGTCATCGGACTCGCCGGAGTGGTCGGAATGTTGGGCCTCTTGCTGAGCCGCGCCTCCCGGAATCTCGAGACGCTCGCGGCGCTCGAGCCGCCCGGCCGCCGGAGGGGTGTGCAAGATCCACCGACCTGATCGTCATCCGAGGGTGGAAAGCGAAAGCACACCCTCTCGGAGGATACAGAGATGATCAGGAAGCTGGCAGCCGGCCTCGTCGTGGCACTCTTCTACGTGGCCGCCGCATCCATGCCCAATCCCGGCACGGCCCCCGCGCAGGAAGCCCCGCGCCTTCGGTCCACCGCGGGCGATCGCGATGCCTTGATGATCACAGTGTACAATCAGAATTTCGGCCTGGTCCGCGAGATTCGCGATCTCGGCCTGGCTCGAGGTCTGGTGTCGCTGGAATTCGGTGACGTGGCCTCCAGCATCCAGCCGGAGACCGTGCACCTCAAGGCCCTGGACGGAGGGCGCCTGACCGTGCTGGAGCAGAACTACCAGTTCGATCTGCTGAGCCCGCAGAAACTGCTGGAGAAGTACGTCGGGCGGACGGTCAAGGTGTACCGCTGGAACGAGGTCCTGGGCCGGGACGAGATGGTCGAGGCCGAGGTCCTCTCCGTCAACCAGGGAACGATCCTCAAGATCGGGGACGAGATCACCTTCAACTACCCCGGTCGCCTGGCGTTCCCGGAAGTCCCGGACAACCTGATCGCGCGTCCCACGCTGCTGTGGAAACTGGACAGCGGGGCGAACCGGCAGCGCGTCGAGACCTCGTACCTGACGCACAATCTCAACTGGAAAGCCGACTACGTGATGGTGGTGGACGAAAACGACCGGCACGGGGACGTCACGGGCTGGGTCACTCTCACCAACCAGAGCGGGGCCAGCTACGAGAACGCGCAGCTCAAGCTCGTGGCGGGCGATGTACAGCGCGTGTCGGAACTGGAAGCCTACGGTCAGGCTCGCAAATCGTTCATGAGAGCCGAAATGGCCATGGACGAGGCGTTCGCCGAGGAAGCGTTCTTCGAATATCACCTGTACACGCTGAATCGTCCGGCCACCGTGCTGAACAACGAGCAGAAACAGGTCACGCTCCTCGAGGCATCGGACTTCGGGATCAAGAAGCGGCTCATCTTCTACGGTGCCGCCCACTACTTCCGCGGCTCGTACGGACAGGTCGAGTCGAATCAGAAGGTCGGCGTCTTCCTGGACTTCGAGAACAGCGAGAAGAACGGTCTCGGGATGCCGCTCCCGGCCGGGATCGTCCGGGTGTACAAGAGTGACGCTTCCGGCGCGCAGCAGTTCATCGGCGAGGACCGGATCGATCACACGCCCCGCGACGAGACGGTCCGAATCAAGATGGGCGAGGCCTTCGATGTGGTCGGTGATCGCCGGCAGATGGACTTCGATATCATCGCCGACTGCGTCACCGAGAGCGAATGGGAGATCAAGCTCCGGAACCACAAGGACGAAGAGGCCGAGGTCGAGGTGTTCGAGCCGATCGGCGCTGACTGGGATATCCTGTCGTCCTCGCACCGGGCCACCAAACTCGATGCTCACACGTTCAAGTTCACCGTGAAGATTCCGCCGCGCGGTGAGCAGACGATCAAGTACCGCGTGCGCGTGCGCTGGTGCTGATGCGATAGCGACATCGCCTGGACACCCAGTCCGGGCGACACGATCGAATTGCGAACCGCCGCTTCGGGTACCCATCCCGGAGCGGCGGTCTTCGTGTATCAGCCGTGAAACTGGCCCTCCCCGTAGCCGTATCCTAGCTTGGAGGATTGCGTTCCAGAGGAATTGGCCTGTGCGTTACGGAGGTCTTGCGGGAGACTGATGACGGAACAAGAGCGGGACTGGATCGGACAGCTTCGTGAGCGACATGTCTTGCGCACCGCCGTGCTGTATATCGGTGGTGCGTGGATCGTCGCACAGGTGGGCGACTTCGCGATCCAGAACTACGACGTCCAGAGGCGATACCTGGACGTCGTGCTCTACCTGCTTACGGTAGGCCTCCCGGCTGCACTGATCCTGGCCTGGTACCACGGTCAGGCGGGCGTCCAGCGCATCAGACGTGCCGAAGCCGGGATGCTCGGCGTCCTGGCGGTAGTGGCCGTCGTCGGCACGGGCCTGCTTCTGAATCGGGCCTCGGAGGAACAGGAGCGAACCGCCGTTCTGTTACCCGCCGCGACCACGGACCTGGGTCAGGGATCCGTCGCCATTCTGCCTCTTGCCAACAACACTGGGGCGGACAGCCTGGACTGGCTGGGTACAGGCCTCGCGGACATGCTCACGACCAACCTGGCTCAGATCACGTCAGTCCGGGTCGTAGGCGTCGAGCGACTCCTCGACCTCATGCGGCAGGCCAATGCGGAGGAGGCCGAGCGCATACCGGATGACCTCGCTCTCGATATCGCCCAGGCGTCGGGAGCCCGGCTCATGGTGCGAGGATCGATCGCGGGCTCGGGCCCCAACCTGCGCATGGACCTGCGTCTCATCGACCTGCGGGACGGAACGGTCATCGCGGGAGAGAGCGCCCGTGGCGGAGACGTCTACGCGCTCGTGGACGAACTCTCGGCCCGGCTGTCACCCGAGATCCTGGGCGGGGCCGTTCAGCCGACGGAGCTGACGCCGGTGGCCCGGCTCGCGACCGGCAACCTGGATGCTTTCAAGGAATACCGTGAAGGTGTCCAGGCGGAGCGCCGCTTCCGATACAGTTCCGCCGAGAACCACTACCGTCGGGCCGTGGAGCTGGATTCCACCTTCGCCGTCGCCTGGCTGCGCCTTGGCCTGGTGGAGTTCCAGGG
>JABDQB010000250.1 GCA_013042495.1 Gemmatimonadota bacterium | reverse complement strand
GGCGATCGCAGAGATTCGCAGGCAGGCGCAGGAGGACTTCGACTTCTACACCATCTTCGTGGTCGATCCGGATGGGACGTTCCGCGGTGTCGTGGCGCTTCGGGACCTGGTGATCGCCGATCCGGCGGTCTCGATCGCGGACCTCACCGAAGAGCCGGTGGCCGTCGTCATGGTCGACACCGACCAGGAGGAAGTGGGGAAGATCCTCTCCCGCTATAACCTCGCTTCCCTGGGCGTGGTGGACGGCCTGGGACGCCTTGTGGGCCGGATCACGTTCGACGACGTGATCGACGTCGTGGAGGCGGAGGCCACCGAGGACATCCTGCGATTCGCCGCTGTGTCCGAGGAAGAAGAGCTCCGGGGCACGACCCTGGACGCGATTCGCAGCCGCCTTCCGTGGCTGGTTCTGAGTGTCATCACCGCCGCCGTGGCTTCTTCGGTCGTTTTCGCCTACCAGAGCACGATCGAGGCGATGGCTCTGTTGGCGGTGGCCATGCCCGTCATAGCGGGCGTTGGAGGAAACGCGGGCACGCAGGCGCTGGCCGTCACGATTCGCCGAATCGCACTGTCGGAGGAGACCGTCGGCGAGCGGCTCGGCGTGATCTGGAAGGAGCTCGCCGTCGGTCTCGTGAACGGTCTCGTGATGGGCGTCCTGGCCGCGGTGCTGGGACTTCTGTTCACCGATGCCGGGATCATGTTCGGTGTCGTCGTGCTGCTCGCGATGTGGGGTAGTCTCGTGATCGCATCGTTCGCAGGGGCCTTCATCCCGATCTTCCTCGAACGGATCGGAGTCGATCCAGCGGTGGCCTCCTCGCCATTTGTCACGACGCTGACGGACCTCTGGGGCTTCTTCCTCCTCCTCGGCCTCGCGACCGCCGTCCTGGTGTGACCCGGGCGGCTCTCCCGGCGTCGTAGGGGCACGGGATCGGGCGCCGTGCAAAAAGCGACTCGAACGGCTCGTCCGCGAATGTTTGATCGGGCGCACACTGGATGGCCGGGGCCACGATCCGGGAGCCGGAATTTGTGGGAACCCCTGAAAGAGTCGCGTGTTCAAGGCGACCAGGAGCGATCAGGCCGGCAGATCGCAAAACCGGTTGCCCACGGCACCGATATTGCCCGCAAGACACCGGATTACGTGCATCCCGGGCCCCCGTCGATGGTCCGGTCGCCCGAACATACGTACGGAGATGTCATGACGAGACTGTGCAAAGGCGCCCTGGCGCTGCTGGTTGCGGTGACTTTCGTTGCCTGCGGCGACGACAACCCGACGAATCCCGGGACCACGCTGACCCTCAGCATCGTCAGTGGGGACGGCCAGGTCGGAGCCCTCGGTGTCGCACTCCCGGCTCCGCTCACCGTCCTGGTCGAGGACCAGGCCGGGAATCCGGTGAGCGGACAGGCCGTGAGCTGGGTGCTGGCATCGGCGGCCGGCCCGAACTCGAGCCTGAGTTCGAACAGCACCTCGACGGCAACCGACGGGCGCGCCTCCGTCTCGTTTACGCTCGGAGATGCGGCGGGCACCTACGAAGTGCGAGCCTCCGTCACCGGATCGTCGCAGACCTTCTCGCTGGAGGCCACCGCTACCGGCGCGCTGTCCGTCATATCGGGGGGCGGGCAGGTGGGTACCGCCGGGCAGGCCGCCGCGCAGCCGCTGGTCGTCAAGGCCGTCGGAACGGGGGGCGTAGCGATCCCCGGCATCGACGTGACGTTTGAGGTGACGCAGTCCGCAGGCGCCGGAGCGGCCGTCAATCCGCTCGTGGCGACCACGGGGGCGAACGGACAGGCATCGACGACTCTCACCTTCGGAGACGCGAACGGAAGCGTTCGAGTGAGCGCGAGCGCCAACGGCTCGGTCCTGAATTTCTCGGCATACGCTTGCGGTGGAGACGCCAGCGCGGCGGTGCTGGATCTGGCGCCGGGCGAAGATGCCGTGATCAGCGGAGCGGACCTGGCCTGCGTTCAGCTGCCCGCGCAGGCAGCGGGCGCCGAGTACGAGGTGGCGGTGACCCCTCTGCCCCAGGCTCTCGGCTTCAACGACATGGAGCTGGCCATCGCCGGGTCCGCCCTGGCTTCGCCCGCGCCTTCGGTCGTCCCGGTCCAGGGAGCCGCGCAGGAGCGGGCTTCGTTCTCGCTGTTCGGCGCGGCCTCGGAGCTCACGAACTGGCGGGGTCCGCAGTACGATTGGGACAGGCAGCTGCGCGATCTCGAGCGTCCGCTGCGGCCATCGATACGTGCGAACGCCGTCGGCGGGTCGAGCTTCGGCCTGGCCGCCGCGCCGCCGCTCGTCGGTGATGTCATGGACTTCGGATTCTCGTGCGTGACTCAGACGCAGTTCCCGAACACGCCCACGGACATCACGGCGGAAGTGGTGGCCGTCAGTGACAACGCGGTGATTTTCGAGGACACGCTCTCGCGCGGAGTGTTCACGGC
>JABDQB010000249.1 GCA_013042495.1 Gemmatimonadota bacterium | reverse complement strand
CGTGGCTGGAAGCGGGATGGGCGCCCGTCGCTGTCTCCATCACTCGTCCTCCCCGTCCCCATCGCGCAGGCCATCCAGAATTCCCAGATCCTTGTCCCCCCGACCCGACATGCCCACCAGAATCGTGGCGCCCGGCCTCTCCTGCGCGAGCCGCTTCGCGCCGGCCACGGCGTGAGCGGATTCGAGGGCTGGAATGACGCCCTCGGCAGCCGAGCACTCTTCCAGGGCGGCCACCGCTTCGTCGTCTCCGACGCTGTCGTACCGCACGCGTCCAATGGCCGCGAGGAACGCGTGCTCGGGCCCTACCCCCGGGTAGTCCAACCCGGCGGACACGGAGTGCGTGTCGCGGACCTGGCCGAACTCGTCCTGCAGCAGCAGGGAACGGCTCCCGTGCAGGACACCCGCCCGCCCGAGACTGGCGGTGGCCGCGTGCTCTCCCAGGCCCGGTCCGCAGCCGCCCGCCTCGATGCCCACGAGCTCCACATCCGGGTCGCCCAGGAACGCATGGAAGATCCCGATCGCGTTGGAGCCGCCACCGACGCACGCCACCACGGCGCCGGGCAAACGCCCCGCCGCGTCCAGCATCCCGGAGCGGGCCTCGCGCCCGATCACCGCCTGCAGCTCGCGAACCAGCCACGGGTACGGGTGCGGCCCCACCGCCGAACCGAGCAGGTAGTAGGTACCCTCCGGATCGGACACCCAATCTCGCAGTGCCTCGTCGATGGCGGCCCTCAGGGTCCGATCCCCACTCGTCACCTCCACGACTTCGGCACCGAGCAGTCTCATGCGCTGCACGTTGGGCCGCTGCCTGGCGGCATCGACTTCACCCATATAAACGGTGCAGGGCAGCCCCAGCCGGGCACACGCTGCGGCCGATGCCACACCGTGTTGCCCGGCCCCGGTCTCGGCGATGACGCGCCGGGCTCCCATGCGCTGCGCCAGCAGCGCCTGCCCGATGGCGTTGTTGATCTTGTGCGCTCCCGTGTGCGCGAGGTCCTCGCGTTTCAGCCACACGTCCGCGCCCCATGCCCCCCCGAGCCGGGCGGCCCGGGTGAGGGGCGTCGGGCGTCCGATCCAGTCCTTGAGCTCCCGCGCCAGGGCCGTCTGGAAGTCGGGGTCGACGAGCGCGTCGCGCGCCGCGATCTCCAGGAGCGCCAGTGCAGGCATCAGCGTCTCGGGAACGAAGCGGCCGCCGAATTCGCCGAATCGGCCCCGCTCGTCTGGCAGCCGTCCCGCCAGCAGGTCGTCCAACGTGGCTGCGGCGATTCCCGGGCCTGCCGCGATCTCACTCATGCGCGATCCACTCCCGTGTGTGTTTCGTCCAGCGTCTTTCCGCGAGGTTGCAGCGCCGCGGCGCGGGCCGCCTCCACGAACGCGGCGATCCGGACCGGATCCTTGCGGCCCCTGGTCTCCTCCACTCCGCTCGACACGTCTACGCCGAACGGGCGGACAGCAACGATCGCCTGCGCGACGTTGCCCGGCGTGAGGCCGCCGGCGAGGACGAGCGGAACTCGTCGTGCGAGGACGGCCGCGCGCTCCCAATTCGGTTTCCGTCCCTGACCTCCCTTGCCCGCGGCCTCGAGGATCGCTGCCGGACCTTCGCCGATGATCCCGATGGCATTCGCCGGTCTCTCGAGTTCAGGGGCGTCGTGCAGGACCGGCAGCAGCCGGGCGCCGGCCGCCGCCACCGCCCGGCGGACGTCGTCCGATTCCTCGCTCTGCACGATGTCGGCGGGGAAGGCGCTGAGCACTTCCGCGATCTCGCCGGCGGACGGGTGGTGGAACACGGCCACGCGGTCCACACCCGGGGGCAGCCGGGCCGCCAGCTCGGCGGCCTGCCCTGGAGACACGCGGCGGGGTGACTCGGCGAACACGAAACCGGCGGCGTCGGCACCGGAGTCGCCAACTGCCTGCACTCCCGCCTCGGAGTTGAGTCCACAGATCTTTACCCACACGGATTCGTGCGCAACGACCGCCGATCGCCCGGCAGCTACGATCGCGCGTGCTGCAGCCTCGGGGTCGCGGGCTTGCATCAGGGAGCTTCCGACGAGAGCGGCGTCATAGCCGAGGGCCGACACCTCACGGGCTCTCCCCGTCTCCGACAGACCACTCTCGGCAACTCGGGTCACACCGGGTGGGAATCGGTCGGCCAGCCGCGCGAACCGACTGAAATCCACTTCCAGAGTGGCCAGGTCCCGGCTGTTCAACCCGATCAGGACCGGCACTCCCGCGCGACGGCAGAATTCCGCCGCGGGCCCGGCGCGCTGGAGGTCCGCTTCGTCGAAGGCTTCCAGCAGCACGAAGAGCCCGCATTCTGCCGCGGTCCTGATGCACGCGCCCAGGGTCGCCCTGTCGAGGATCCGCAGGATGAGCAGTACGCCGCCCGCGCCAGCGGCCCGGGCCTCGAACACCTGGTAGGGATCCACGAGGAAGTCCTTGCGCATCACCGGCACGGAGCCAGCAGCTTCCGCGGCGAGCACGAGGTCGTCCAGGTCTCCGCCGAATTCCGACGGCTCGGTCAGAACCGAGATGGCCGCTGCTCCAGCTCTTGCGTAACCGGCGGCCAGGTCCCGCACGTCGCCGGCCGACGTGGCCCGCAGGTGACCGGCGGATGGCGCGCGCCGCTTGATCTCGGCGATCAGGTCGAATCCGCCCGACAGCTGGAGGGCAGGCGGAGGGGGGGAGGCAAGAGCCCGCGCTCGAAGAGCTTCGATCGGCTCGACGCTCCGCGCCGCCGCTGTGCGGTTCGCCGAAGAGGCTGCCATCCGTGACAGAAGATCCGACAGCGGTGCCCCCCGCGGTGAACCGGCCGCTCCGAAGTCGGCCAGTCGATCGAGCAGCGTCGCGGCAGCGCCTCCGTCGATGGCGGCCCCGGCCGCTTCTATGCCTTCGGTAAGCGTTGGCGCGGCGCCCGCGACTTCCAGGGCCAGTCCTGCCCCCAGGGTCAGGGCGTCGCGGTGAGGACCGGGCGTTCCGGTGAGGGCGTCGCGAAGGGCCGCGGCATTTTCCGCCGCGTCCCCGCCCGCCAGAGCCTCCGGCTGGCAACGTTCGATTCCGTGGTCCGCGGGGTCTCGAACCTCCCGCGCGACGCTTCCGGGCCCCACGTCGAACAACGTGAACGGTCCGCATGGAGTCGCCTCGTCCCAGCCCGGCTCTCCATGGACGACGAACGCGCGTTCGATCGGCAGCCCCGACAACGCTTCGGCCATCAGGCTGGCGACCTCGAGACTGAACGCGCCGACCACCATGAACGGAGGTTCGGCCGGATTCGTGAGGGGACCGAGGATGTTGAATACGGTCCGGACGCCCAGCGCCTTCCGCACCGGTACGAGGGCCTTCATCGCCGGGTGATAATGTGGAGCGAACAGGAACGTGAACCCCGTGTGTTGCAGACACGCGCCGGCCCCGGCTTCGTCGAGAGGGAGCCCGAGACCGAGGGCCTCGAGCACGTCGGCGCTTCCGCACCGGCTCGAGACGGAGCGATTTCCGTGCTTCACGACCGGAAGTCCGCTGGCTGCCGCCAGGAGGGCAGAGCCCGTCGAGAGGTTCAGGCTTCCCGATCCATCCCCGCCGGTCCCGACGATATCGACGGAGCGTGTCCCGGCGGGCAGAACGGGCCGGCGGGCCAGCGCACGCATGGCGCGAGCAAATCCGCGGATCTCGTCTGCCGTCTCCCGCTTGAGACGAAGGCCGGCAAGGAAGGCACCGGCCACCGCTCCCGGTAGCCGGTCCTCTGCCAGCTCCGTGAGCAGCGCGGCCGCTTCATCCTCGGTCAGGTGGCCTCCGTCGAGGAGGCGTTCCAGGATGTCCTTCACGACGAAACTCCGACCGCGTCGAAGTCGAGGAAGTTCCGCAGAAGGCGGTCGCCTTCGGGGGTGAGGATACTCTCGGGATGAAACTGCACCCCCTCCGCGCGGAGGGACTCGTGTCGAAGCCCCATGATCTCGCCGTCCGACGTATAGGCCGACACGGCGAGCTCATCCGGCAAAGACCCATCGGTGACTGCCAGCGAGTGATACCGGCCGGCCCGCATCGGATTCGGCAGTCCCTCATACAGGGTGCGGCTATCGTGATAGACGGTCGATGCTTTTCCGTGCATGAGCGATCGGGCCGGCTCGACGTTCGCGCCGCAAACCATGGCCAGCGCCTGGTGTCCCAGGCACACGCCCAGCACTGGCGTCGTCGCGATCATCGCCTCGATGACCGCCATCGATACCCCCGCCTCCTCCGGCCGCCCCGGTCCCGGCGAGACCACGAGGTGTGTGGGCTCGAGGGCCCGGGCCTCCGGCACGGTGATCCGGTCGTGGCGCT
>JABDQB010000246.1 GCA_013042495.1 Gemmatimonadota bacterium | reverse complement strand
GTGAGCAGGCGAGGGTAGAACTCGAAAGCGGAACCCTCGGCCATCACCCCGCTGCTGTACGCGCTCGAGACCACGCGCCAGCGGTAGAGCGGGTCACCCGTCTCGAGCGCATAGACCGAGAGCAGGGGAACGACGACGATCGCGAGGCCGGCCGCGACCCAGGGCAGCATCCGGCGGCGGTCATCCACGAACCATGCGTCGACCACGAAGAGCGGAAGGAGCAGCAGCGCGTAGGGCCGCACCACCGTGGCGAGGGCCAGCAAGACGCCCGCACCCAGCCCGGTCCGGCGTCCGGAGGGTCCGGCCATCCACAGGGCGCCTGCGATGCCCGCGAACGCCCCGAAGATCACGTCGGGCATGAGGCGTGTGGCCTCGATGGCATCCAGCGGGAGGGTGGCCAGAACCAGGCCGGCGATCCAGCCGGCCGGAGTGCCGAACAATCGGCGCCCGAGCCAGAACGCTGCGGCCACCTGCAAGAGCGAGACGAGGAGTGGCCAGGCTGACGTAGAGGTTTTCCCCACGCCCGCGATCGAGTAGACCACGCTGACCGGGGCGAAGACGGGCAGTCGATGCGCGTACCAGGAACCGCTATCGAGCGAGAACTCCGCGTGCAGCAGGTTCCAGGCGTACTGGGCGTAGACGGTCGAATCTGGTCCCATCTCGCCGCTGAGGGCGAACAGGCGGAGCACCAGCGCAACCAGGAGCACGGATGCCACGGGAACGAGGGATCGCATCGAGTGATGCATCTTCATTCCGGAGGGCGGAGGAATAGTGAAAGCGCAACCCGCGCGCTTCACGGGTCATGATGCACCGCGCGTCCTTCGTTTGACAATTCCTACCCCAAGTGGTCTGCTCGGTCACGGTCGGTACGTTCGATCTCTCTCTCGTCAGGAATGACCCCTGTAGACGTGCTGGCTTCGCGACTCTGCTTACCCCGCGCGGTCCGGTCGACCCCCTTCTCGCCACCGGGCCCTCTCGAAGTAGGCCGGGAACCATTCAAGTTGAAAGGCCCCTGAGTACCGACATCCATTGCTCCTGCATCTCGCCATCTTCCTGTCTGGCCGAAGTACAGAACACGACAGGCTGATTCTTGATTCTCCCACTGTGGAATCGGGAGTCGAACATACCGCTGCCTCGAGCCTCGATCCACTCGTCGGAGGTAAGCGAGTATGTCCTCAAGTTTCGCGCGGCTCGCGCTCGCGCTGACTCTCATCGTGTGTGTGTCGGCGGGAAGTGCCTGGGCCGAACCCATTGATCGCCCTCACGTTCCGGGCGAATTCATCATCAAGTTCAAGGCGGGCGCGTCAGAGCAGGAGAAGGAGCTCATCCTCTCCGATCTCAACGCGACGCACATCAAGGGATTCGGGCGGATCAAGGCCGCCCTCAAGCGCATGGACGGCCTCACGGTCGAAGAAGCCATCGCGCGCTATGGCAATCACCCCAACATCGAATTCATCGAACCGAACTACATCCTCACCGCGGTCGAGACACCGGACGACGCCCGGTATGACGAGCTGTGGGGGATGAACAACACGGGCCAGACCGGCGGTACGGCCGGTGCCGACATCAGTGCGGAGATGGCCTGGGATGTGTTCACCGGAAACTCCAACATCGTGGTCGGCGTGATCGACACCGGTGTCGACTACAACCATCCCGATCTCGTCGACAACATCTGGACGAACCCGGGCGAGATTCCTGGCAACGGCATCGACGATGACGGCAATGGCTACATCGACGACATCCATGGCTGGGACTGGGTGAACGACGATGCCGACCCGATGGACGACAACGGCCACGGGACCCACTGCTCCGGCACGATCGGTGGTGTGGGCAACAACGGCACGGGTGTCGCCGGTGTGAACTGGGACGTCCGGATCATGGGCCTGAAGTTCCTGAGCGCGGGCGGCAGCGGCAGCACTGCCGACGCGGTCTCCGCGGTGGAATACGCGACGGACATGGCGCTCCGTTACCCGGGCGAGGTTCGCGTCACCAGCAACAGCTGGGGTGGCGGCGGATTCTCGCAGGCTCTCTACGACGCGATCGAGGAAGCCGGCCTGGCCGACATGCTCTTCATCGCGGCGGCGGGCAACTCGAGTTCGAACAACGACGCGAGCCCGCACTATCCGTCGAACTATGACCTCGACAACGTGGTCTCGGTCGCGGCGACCGACCACAACGACAACCTCGCCGGCTTCTCGAGCTATGGCGCGACAACGGTCGATCTCGCGGCGCCGGGCGTGGACATCCTGTCGACGATCCCGGGCGGCGGCTACGGCCTCTCCAGCGGTACCTCGATGGCCACCCCGCACGTCGCGGGTGTGGCAGCGCTCACATTCGGGCGCTTCCCGGCGGTGTCCGCCCTCGATGCCAAGTCGTTGATCCTCAACGGCGCGGATCCGCTGGACAACCTGAGCGGCGTCGTACTCACGGG
>JABDQB010000245.1 GCA_013042495.1 Gemmatimonadota bacterium | reverse complement strand
AAGCGTAGTGCAATCGAACGACGCAAAATGGACCGGGCGCGCGGCGATATCGGCCGAACGTGCCGAACCTCTGAATTCCGGTGCATTCTCCGTGCCCGGATCTCCAGTGGTCTTCACCTCCCGGTTGACGTCCCGCATGCTGCATGTACCTTGCCCGACTCGGAATTGGCTTCACCCGTATCCGGACTCCGACTTTGCTGCGAATCACCTTTCTGGGCACTTCTTCCTCGCGGCCCACCGTGCGGCGCAACGTGTCAAGTATAGCGGTGCAGAGAGAGGGAGAGATGTTTCTCTTCGACTGCGGTGAGGGAACTCAGCGGCAGATGATGAGATACGGCGTCGGATTCGGGGTGCGAGAGATCTTCATCTCGCACCTGCACGCCGATCACTACCTCGGTCTGCCCGGCCTCCTGCGGACGATGAGTCTTCAGGGCCGCGAAGATGAACTGGTGGTATGGGGTGGGGACGAAACGGAAGCGACGTTGCGGGCGGCCATCGATCTCGGAGGCGATCGGCTGCAGTTTCCGGTTGCCGTACGTGAGCTGCCGGGTGGGGAAGCCGTGCGGTACGACGGTTTCGAGATTCGGGCATTCCCGGTGGAGCACACGATGGGGTCCGTCGGTCTGGCCCTGGTCGAAGACGACCGTCTGGGCCGCTTCGATGCAGAGGCGGCCAGGATGGCGGGGGTTGAAGAAGGTCCGGATTTCGGCCGTCTTCACCGCGGCGAAGATGTTCGAGTGGAGAGCGGCGAGGTGGTTGCTGCCGCCGATGTCGTAGGGCCGACCCGGCCCGGAAGGACTCTCGTGTTCTCTGGCGACACGCGGCCGTGTGATTCGACCGTCGAGGTAGCTGGAGGCGCGGATCTCTTGATCCACGAGGCCACGTTCTCGGATGCGGAGGCCGGGCGGGCGCGCGAGACGAGGCATTCGACGGCGACAGAGGCGGCGATGCTGGCCCGGCAAGCTGAGGTGCGTAAGCTCGTACTCACACACTTCAGTGCCCGGTACTCCGAGCAGGCGTATCGGCTTCTGAAGGAAGCGGAAGTGATCTATCCCGCGCTGGCAGCCGAGGATGGTCTCAGTCTCGAAGTGCCGCTCGCCGATGAGCCGGTCGGAGAAGCGAGTGACTGACGCGCGTGTCCCCGGCGACAAGTCGATTTCTCACCGGTTCCTCATCCTGGCTGCACTGGCGGAAGGGGACTCCCGTCTGAGCGGTGTCCCCGCGTCTCTCGACGTCGCGAGCACGATATCCTGTCTTCGGGCCCTCGGGGTTACTGTCGACGAGCGTGAAGCCGGCGTGATCCGCGTGGCTCGCGAATCCGACTGGCGCCCCCCCCTGACCCCTCTCGATTGCGGGAACAGCGGCACCACGGCGAGACTCCTGATAGGCTTGCTTGCGGGTCTCGGAGTCGGAGCGGAGCTGGGAGGCGACGAATCCCTAATGAGTCGCCCCATGGACCGTGTCGTATATCCTCTGCAGGCGATGGGGGCGAGGATCAACTACGCGGATCGGCTGGATCGCCTGCCAGTTCGCCTGGAGGGCCGAGCGAGTGGCGACCTGCGGGCGCTCCGTTACCGGCCGCGAGTGTCCTCTGCGCAGGTAAGGGGAGCTCTCCTTCTGGCGGCTCTCACGGGTCGCCAGGATGTCGAGATTCTGGACCGACTGCGTCCCCGGGATCACACGGAGAGGATACTTCGGTCGATGGGAGCGCCGGTAGTCTCGGAGGCGATCGGGTCAGGCGAGCGGGTACATTTCCCCGGGGCAAGCTGGAGCGGGGGACTCGCCCCGCTGGACGCGACGGTGCCGGGTGACATTTCCTCGGCGGCATTCATGGTCGCGGCGGCTCTATTGACGGGCACCGAACTGGCTGTCCGGTCGGTGGGACTGAATCCGACACGGACGGCCTTCCTGCGGGTGGTCCAAGAGATGGGGGTGAAAACAGAGGTCCGAGAATCGGGCTTCGAGGCGGGCGAGCCGGTCGGTGACCTCATGGTGAGCCCATCGCAGCTAACCGCCTTTGTCCTGGACGGCGATCTGGTACCCCAGTTGATCGACGAGATCCCGGTCCTGGCGGTGCTGGCGAGTCGGGCGGAGGGCATATCAGAAATCCGGGGAGCCGGCGAGCTTCGCGTCAAGGAAAGCGACCGCCTGGCTTTGCTGTCCGCGAATTTCAGGGCTCTGGGAGTGCGTTGCGAAGAATTGCCGGACGGATTGCTCGTACACGGCTCGTCGGTGCCCCTGCGGGGTGTCGTGCGCACGGGAGGGGACCATCGGATCGCCATGGCGTTCGGGGCGCTGGGAGCCGCTCCAGGATGCGAAATCGAAGTGGATGACAGGGATTGCGTGAACGTGTCGTTTCCAGGCTTCTGGGATACTATCGGCCAGTTTGTGGCCGTCGAGGAAGCTCCGTGACCGGAATCACGATCGCGATCGACGGTCCGGCGGCGTCAGGCAAGAGCACGACGGCGGCACGCGTCGCCCGAGCTCTGGGATACAATCACCTCAACTCGGGTTTGCTGTACCGTGGGATCACCTGGGCGGCCCTTGAAGGGGCATGGCCCTCGGATGCGTCGGGATTCGAACGCGAGCTGTCAGAATTGAGCGTCGGTCTCGATCGAATCGGTGCCGGATATCGAGTGTTGGTGAACGGAACAGATCCAGGAGTTAACCTGGTATCCCCCAGCACGTCGTCCCGAGTTTCAGACGTTTCGGCACGACCTGCGGTTCGCGATCGAGTCCTGGAACTGCTGCGAGCAGAGGGCGGGCGTGGCGGGGTCGTGTGCGACGGAAGAGACATTGGCACCGTGGTCTTTCCCGAGGCCGAGCTGAAGGTGTTCCTCGTCGCCTCGGTCGAGGAGAGGGGAAGACGACGGCTGCTCGACCACGGAATGGACCCCACCGAGAAGGCCGTTCGCCTTGAGGCCGAGAGGCTCGAGGCAAGGGACTCTGCTGATTCGAGTCGTTCCGTGGCTCCTCTCCGTGCGGCCGCGGATGCGATTCGTTTGGACACTACCGATTTGAGCGCCGGGCAAGTCGTGGAGCAGATCGTGGCGCTCGCCCGGGAGCGTGGGGCTCGACTTGGTTGACGCGTTCCTGCGTCCGATCTAGTTTAAATTGCTGTCGTTTCGTTGTCGACAACGAATACTCTAACCCCTGAGCGCGCCCATCGACGGATCGGATGGCAGGCAGAGCGACTTCGCTTTCCTGCCAATTGTTTTTGCGATCCGGGGCGGACGCCAAATCCGAACGGTACACACCGAATGAGCACGAAGGACGAGCAGATCACCGCTGACGAGAGCCCCCTCGAGAACACGGTAGAGGAAGTGGCCGCGGTGACCCCCGAGGAGACCGAAGTTTCGAGCGAGACTGAGGTCGTGATCGACCCCCCCGCAGCGGACCCGGTGAGCGGCGAATCCGCGGATACTGCTCCCGACGGTGACGCCTCTGACGCCGCCGAGATCGCCGAAGGTGACGACGACGGCGATGATGCGCCCAACCGTGCGCCCACGGAGAGCGCGGTCGACGAAGAAGCAGGCTGGACGACTTTGGCCTACGGCATGGCCGAGGGCATGTCGATGGAGGCGCTGGAGGGAGGCGAGTACTCGTCCGACGAATATGACGAGATGATGGCTCTCTACGAGGACACGCTCAGCGAGATTGCCGAGGGTGAGTTCGTCAAGGCCCGAGTCCTTCGCAAGACGGACTCCGCTGTGATTCTGGACGTTGGTTTCAAGTCCGAGGGACTGATTCCGCTGGATGAGTTCCGGGATCCCGAGGCCATCGAGGCGGGTGACGAGGTCGAAGTCTTCCTCGAGAGCCTGGAGGATCAGGAGGGGGTCGTCGTCCTTTCGAAGAAGAAGGCCGACTTCCTGCGCGTCTGGGAGAAGATCAAGGAGGCCTACGACGACGATCGGACAGTTCCGGGGATCTTGAAGCGGAAGATCAAGGGCGGTGTCACGGTCGACCTCATGGGGGTCGATGCTTTCCTCCCCGGGTCACAGATCGCGCTCCGAAGG
>JABDQB010000243.1 GCA_013042495.1 Gemmatimonadota bacterium | reverse complement strand
CCCCCGTTTCTTCATCGGCTCACGGTACGGTCGGGTCGATTACTCACCCATCCCGCCCCCTTCATCCGCCGAAGGTCCGTACGAACCCGGGAGAGGAACGTCGAGGAGCCGAAGGTAGACGCCGAGTTGCGCCCTCTACGGTGGCGGCTGCGCCCTGTAGTTGATCACCGGAATCGTACGCCTAGGGAAGGCGAAGCCGGATCCGAAGGCGAACACCCAGTGGTTCCCTGTCACATTGTCGCCAATCTTGTAAACGACGTCGGCCCTTCCCGTCATGGCTACCGTGGAGAGCGCCGAGCCCAGCCGCAAACCGGCCCCGACACTGCCGCCGGTGCGGGAGGACTGATCGTCGTACCAGGCCCCGCCGTAGTCGAAGAAGGCTCCGAAGCCGATTCCAAACAGGTTCAGAAACTTGTCCACCGCGAAGAACCGATGCTCGATCTGAGCCCACCACGCCCGGTCACCCACGAAGGAGTGAGCCGCCCACCCCCGGGGAGCGTTCTCGAAGCCGAGATCGAACTCGTCGCCCGGTTTCGGATTCCACATGCGGCCCCACTGCGCCTGTATCGCGGTGGAATGCCTCGGTGCCGGTTTGAACCCGGCCGCCAGGTTGATGATGACCCGGCCGGAGTCTTGGACCGCGGCGTTCCACAGGTAGTTCGCGTCCACGGATGCCCATACCCAACCCCGCCCTTTGATGACCCGGTCCAGGCCGCTGGCGGCATTGAGACCCAACCCGACCCCCGTGCCCTGCCAGCCGAATGTCTCGGGCGCGAGCGTCGCCGTCAGCCTGACGGTCGAGCTCAGGTCGATGTCCTCGGTGCCGAACCCGTTGAATCGTCGGAATTGTGCGAACTTGACCTTGCTGACCTCTCCCCACACGCTGACGGTTCCGTACGTCGAGTCGGGGACCGTGCCCTTTGCCGTCGGGTCCAGGTAGAACGCCTCCTGACGCACACCGACATCGGCTCCCCAGCGCAGGTAGTTGCCCGTGACGTGCCGCGTGGCGAGACCCGCCTTCAGCGTGCTGACGAAAGCATCGCGGCGGTAAGTGATCGTATCGGTGACGATCGAGTCCGGCAGATCGGTTACCCGGTACTGGATAATGTTCTGGTCGGCCCATGAACCGTCGTACTGGTAGCTCTTCGAACTCTGCGTGTTACGAAAAGGAAGCCCGAGCAGCCAGTTTCCGTTCTTGCCGTCGGACAGTCCGGCGTAGTTCCCGCCCGCATCGAAGTTCCACCCGAAGATTCGGTTGAACAGCGCCGAGGCGTTCAGGCCATCGCGGTCGAGCTCCTTGACGTACGCCGCGTATACCTGGTTTCCCGTCCCGAGCAGGTTGATTTCGTTGATCCCGAACGTCCCGGTCCAGTCACCGGTCGAGGCGACCGAGAACTTGAACTTCGGCTTCAAGCTCCAGCCGTCCTGACTGTGGACGAGCACCGCCAGACGACCGTCCTCGAGCCGCGTGCTGTCGATGGTGACCTCGCGGAATAACCGCCTGAGACGAAGCTGGCGCTCCGATTCCGCGACAGACGCAGAGTCAAAAGGCTCGCCAGCCTCGAACTGCAGGTAGTCCCGGATGACGAATTCCTGGGTGTCGATGTGAATCTTGTTCATGATGCGGAAGACGCTGCTCGAGGCGGCTTCCTCGTCGCTGAACACGTCGATTCGCTCGATGATGACGGTGTCTATGATGGCCGGCGGCGGCGTGACTTCCTGGGCAGGCAGAGGCAGCGCCAGGGCGAACAGAAAGAGAATCGCCTTGGCTGATCCTGCGGGCAGACTGGCAAAGCGTCTCATGGGAGATGGGCCTCGGCCAGGGTGATGACAGTACAGGTGATGGCGATAAACTACCGACCGGCCAGGTGATGCGCACGGATCGCCACGGGGCGGCGGTCGCCTGTTTTCCAGGCTACTGACTCGGCCGTATCATGTCGCGGACCATTTGGATGGTGGTCGCACCGCCCGAACTCTTCATAGGGAGTCCAATCATGTCGGACACGAAGACGATCAAAGTGGAGCACGGCTTCGGCGGCCTGTGGTACGTGGGCTGGCTGTTCACGGTAGCCATGGCACAGCTGTCGATCGGCAAGGCTCTGCTGGCCCTCGCCATCTGGCCCTGGTACCTGGGCATCGCGTTTCGCTGATGAACGACGCCGCCAACCGCATACTCGTGCTTTTCGCCCACCCGGCGCTCGAGAAGTCGCGGGTGAACCGCGTACTCATCGAGGGCCTCGCTGACCTCCGCGGGGTCACGCTCCACGACCTGTACGAGGCCTATCCCGACTTCGGCATCGACGTGGGGCGAGAGCAGCGTCTTCTGCTCGATCACGACATCATCGTGTTCCACCACCCGATGTTCTGGTACAGCACGCCGGCGATCCTCAAGGAATGGCAGGACCTGGTGCTCGCGCACGGGTGGGCCTATGGGAGCGACGGCACAGCGCTGCTCGGCAAGCGGTGGCTGCACGCGATCACGACGGGCGCGAGGGAGGTGGCGTACGCGGCCGGCGGGCATAACGAGTACACGGTCCGCGAGCTGCTGCGCCCACTCGAGCAGACGGCGCGGCTGTGCAGCATGGAGTTCCTGCCTCCGTTCGCGGTGCACGGGACGCTCGGCATGCGACCAGACGAGATTCGGGCCCACGCCGCCGACTATCGCCGGCTCCTCGTTGCTCTTCGAGACGGCCAACTGGACCTGGAGCGGGCCCGAGCGGTGAACCGGCTCAACGCCGAGCTCGATTCGATCATCGGGCGCAGGGAGGCCTAACTCATGCACGGACAGGGGTTCTTCTTCCAGGCGTTCGTGTACCTGGCGGCCGCCGTGGTCGCCGTGCCGATCGCCAAGCGCCTCGGACTCGGATCTGTCCTCGGCTATCTGATCGCCGGCATGGTGATCGGTCCGTTCGGACTGGGATTGATCGGTGAAGAGGGCGAGGACGTCATGCACTTCGCCGAGTTCGGTGTGGTGATGATGCTCTTCCTGATCGGGTTGGAGCTGCGTCCCGCCCTCCTGTGGCGAATGCGCGGACCAATCCTCGGCACCGGCGGGCTTCAGGTAGGTGTCACAACCGCCATCTTGACGGCCATCGGAATGCTGTTCGGCCTGCCGTGGCAGACCTCCCTCGCCGTGGGGATGACGCTGGCCCTCTCTTCCACGGCCATCGTTCTTCAGACCCTGAACGAAAAGAACCTGATGGGCACAGACGCGGGCCAGAGCTCGTTCGCCGTATTGCTCTTTCAGGACATCGCGGTCATTCCGATGCTGGCGCTCATGCCGTTGCTGGCCGTGCACTCAGGACAGGGGACGGCGGCCGACGGATATGGATCTGAAGCCGCGAAACACGCGACGACCTGGGTGGAGGGCCTGCCGCCGTGGGAGCAGACCCTGGTGGTCCTGCTGGCCGTGGCCGCCATCGTGCTCGCGGGGCGCTACCTGCTGCGGCCGGTCTTCCGGGTGATCGCCTCGACGAGGCTGCGGGAGCTATTCACCGCCGCGGCGCTTCTCCTGATCATCGGCATTGCCCTGCTGATGACGCAGGTCGGCCTGAGCCCGGCCCTCGGCACCTTCGTGGCGGGCGTGGTGCTCGCGAACAGCGAGTACCGGCACGAGCTCGAGAGCGAGATCGATCCGTTCAAAGGCCTTCTGCTGGCCGTATTCTTCATCGCGGTGGGGGCTTCGGTGGACTTCCAGCTGATTCAGGACCGTCCCCAGTTGATCCTCGGCATCGTCGGCGGGCTGATGTTGGTAAAGTTCACGGTGCTTTTCGTGCTGGGCCGCGCATTCAAGATGGGCCTGGATCAGAATTTCCTGTTCGCCTTCGCGCTGGCGCAGAGCGGAGAATTCGCCTTCGTGCTGTTCTCCTTCGCCTCCCAGAACTCGGTGATCCCGAACGACATCACCGCACCCCTCATTGCGGCCGTGGCGGTCTCGATGGCACTCACGCCGGTGCTCATGCTGATCAACGAGAAGCTGATCCAGCCGCGCTCCGGGACGCGCGAGAGCGTCGAGCGGGAGCCGGACGAGATCCACACCACGAGCGCCGTGATCATCGCGGGTTTCGGTAGGTTCGGAAGCATCGTTGGCCGGTTTCTGCGGGCCAACGGTGTGCGGCCCACGGTCCTGGAGTACGACTCAGACCGGGTGGAGTTGCTGCGCAAGCTGGGACTGGACGTGTTCTACGGCGATGCTTCCCGCAAAGAACTCCTGGAAGCCGCGGGAGCCCAGGACGCGCGGCTCCTCGTGGTCGCGATGGAGAATCACTCGCGCGTTCTCGCCCTCATCGAGACGGCGCAGAAGCACTTCCCCAACCTCGTCATCCTCGCGCGGGCCGCCGGTCGGCCGGAAGCCTATGAGCTCCAGGATCTGGGCGTGGACCACGTATACCGCGAGACCCTCGACACTTCGCTGCGCACGGGCATGGACGCGCTGCGGCTACTGGGCCGGCGTGCCCACCAGACCTACCGGTCGGCCCGCACGTTCCGCGTTCACGATGAAGAATCCGTGCGGGACCTGGGCAAGATGCGGCACGATCGGAAAGCCTACTTCTCGGCCGCTCGCGAGAGGATTCAGTCCCTCGAAGAGCTGCTTCTCACGGAAGTCGAGGGGCCGGTCGAAGAGCGCGACGCGGGTTGGGACACGGACACGCTGCGTCAGGAGTTCGGAAGCGGCGCAGGATAAGCGGAAGGCCTGGGTCAGCGTATCAGAAGAACCCGGGCGCCGCTCCGTCCCTGCCCGGCACGATGATCCACGAGCCGAACAGCCGAAGCTCGGGTACGGTCTCGCGAACGCCGTCGAACAGACCGATCGAGTAGCGGCTGTCGCGCAGCCAGATGCGGAAATCTCCACCCAGCCCCAGTCCCCGACCGATCGTGAGTTGGGCGGACAGGCGTCCCTGGTGCACCCAGTGATCGGCGTTGCCACCGTTCACCGAGTTGTGATTCAGGCTGGTCATCCACGACGATCGCCATGCCGCACCGCCTCGCAACCGGCCGACGTGCACCTCTCCCTCGATCCGACCGTCGAATCCAGCCGTGTAGTCGAATGGCCGCAGGCTCCATCCGGTCGGAACCTCTCCGGACGGACGGAGCGCCGAGTCCAGCGTTCCGAATAGAATCGGCCCCGCCTGAATCCGCGTGACGGCGCTCGAACCAGCGCCCAGCTTCCAGAGGGACTCCAGCCTCACGCCGATGTTCTGATTTCCATACTGGTACGCCGAGTTGTCATCGTATTCGTGGCTCTGCACGATCGCCCACACGTGCTCGGAGGAACCGCCACGACTGAGGTCGCGTGTCAGCAGGTTCCCGCGCACCGCCAGCGCTCCGAAAACGTTCTGATCGCCGGCATAGAACGTCATGTCGAATTCGAACACGTCGAAAGCGCCGCGCCGGCGACCCTCGAATGGGCTGCCGAAGTCCATTCGAAATCGGAAGACACCGCCGCTCACATCGTCACGAAGCCCTGAGTCCGGGTTCACACCCCGGTATCCGGCATCGACCGAGAATCGGAAAAAGTCAGGCGTACGGTCGTTGAGGTCGGCCGGATTCGAGGCGACCTGGAACATGCGTCCGGAGATCACCCGGTTGAATCCCCGAAGCGGGTTCATGAAGAAACCCGCGATCTCACGGCCCACTCGACCTCCACCCGTCGCTTCGTTGCTGAGGACGGCGGACGAGGATCGGTACAGGGCCTCGCCGAGAGCGATGCCGCCCAGTGTCGTGTTGACGACGTCGTTGAAGGCCATCGGATGGCGCTCGCCGCAACACTCCCACATGAGACTGCCGGCCAGGGTGAGTGGCACGGACCCCCAGAATCCAATGCCGTTCGATCGAGACGCATTGAAGTACGTGGACCCGTGGTACGGGTGATCGATCATGTTGGTGGCGAACAGGTTACCGTCGTACTCGAATCCGTTGCTGATGTTGTTCCACCAGGTCTTGGGATAGACGACGGCGAAGTCCTCGTCCCGGACGTAGTAATTCATGCTCCAGGTGAAGACGTTGATTCCGACGATTTCGCCCACGGCCAGCACGGGACGCTTGGGGACGCCCCACGCATCGACTTTGGGAGCGTCCTGCGCGCCAAGTGGCGTCGAGATCGCGACCAGGGCAACGGAGAAGAAGATGAAACGAGAGGTGTCCCGCCTCATGGCATGCAGAGGGTTCAACCGTTGCTTGTCTTCGAACACTGGCAGTGCTCCATCGCCGGCATGCCGAGAAATCCCACGGACGGACTCGCAAGCCCGGCGTACGCCCTGATTTCCGGCCAATATCCTAGCTGTCCCGGACGCGTGGAGAAAGATCGCCTGGCATGAGCACAAAAACAAAGCCCCGGTGCAGGTCCGGGGCTTCGTCTTTGGCGTTCGGAGTGGCCTGAGACGTTTATCTGAACGCTCAAAGCAACCTAGAAACGCGCGAGCGGGTCCGGTTGTGACGCCTCGACCGGATTACTGCCCTCGCGTCTTCGTATTCAGCTCGATCGTGAGCGAGATCAGGGCAACGAGGAATCCCCCGAAGAAGAAGATGCTGCCCAGCAGCGCGGCGTGCTGACCGCTCCCTGGCGCGAACGAAAACTCGGCGACGAGGCCGAGAACACCGATGATGGCCCCAGCGCCGGCCACTACGATCGAGATGAGCCGCACCCACTCGATCCGATTCTTCGGCGGAAGCTCGTCGCGCAGAAGCCGCCACATGGCGTATCCGATGAGTCCGAGCAGCAGGGCCACCACGACATAGGAGAACGGATCGCCCTGACCCAGTCCATCGAGCAGACGGTACAGGAACCTGCCTTCTTCCGGCATGACCACCTCCGACGGGGAGACCTGTCCCTACGATCAACAGAACATAACCGGGGGGACGGCGTTTGACAGGCAGTGACAACGGAAGCGGGCCCCGCGGGAAGAACCCGCGGAGCCCGCCTGGATACTATGACGTCGGTACGGCTGGTTCTTTACAGGTCGAATGCGAATCCCACGAGCGCGGCAAAGAAGTTGGTGGACGAAGAGAACTCGCCTTCACCCGTGGAGGAGGATCCCATATACCGCCCCTCGGCAAACAACGACGTCGTGGTTCCGATCGGGAAGGACACGCCGGCCCCGAACTGGTATCCAAAGGCTGATTCGGACTCCGAATCAATCCCGTCGGCCGAGAACTTGTGGATCAGGACGCCAAGTCCGCCGAACAGGTAGGGCCGGATGCCGCCCTCGGATCCGAACACATAGTCGGCAATCGCCATCGCGCCGTAGGGACTCGTCTTCTCGTTCTCGAAGAACGAAGCCTCTTCTTTGTGGTTGTTCTGGCCGTAGAAGAGCTCGGCCCCGACTCCGAACCCGGACTCGCCGACGGCGAAGATCACGCCGCCCGCAGCCATCCAGCCCGTATTCGAGTATTCGCCGAAGTCACCCGTGGGGAATGACGCACCACCTGCGATGTACAGGGTAGTCTGGGCCTGCGCGGGGATGGCAAAGCCCATAAAGGCCAACGCCGCTAGCAGGAATACTGACCGCTTCTTCATCATCCGACCTCCGTGAAGGAAATGAAACCGCCCAACCGATTCGGAATGCATCTCGAGCGGGTTCCGAAGAACCCGGTTATGCGGATGGGCGAGACGTTCCAGATTCCTGGCACGGACTCGCTTTTACGGCGGGACATGAGCCGATACTCGACAAAACGGTACATCGAAACATGTTATCTGACAAGTGCAGGCTTGCGGCCCGTCCTACTCCCTGCAGTTCGGGTCCGTGAAACGGATGGCTACGGTGTTGTACTGGACGCAATTCGGCGTCCCGCACACGCCGTCTTCCCTGGCCGGTGTCGCAGCGCCGGCGAGTACCGTTCCAATCACACCGTCCGCGCCCATCTGGCGGGCCCGATCCAGGGTGGCGTCCAGGTCTTGAGACGCGATGATTCCCACCTCATTGTAGGCACAGCGGGGCAATTCGTCCGGGAAGACCTTGACCTCGGTGTCCGCGGGCAGCGGATCGAGCTCGACCCTGATCTGGGACTTGACCTTGGGTCCGCACGCCGCGAGCAGTACCAGCATGGACAGTAAAGCGCGCATCGACATCGGAGCCTCCATACGGCCTCTCAGTGACCGTCACGACTATCTTATCGGGCGCCGTCGGACGAAGCCAGCAGTCGCAAGGGCGCTTGCGTTCTCCAGGCGATTTTGAAGATACTCTTATGGCTCGCGTCCCGGGCTGCAGCCTGTGACGGGATACCACGACCCTCGAGAGCCGCGCGACAGCGAGCCATCCCTGCAAGAGGAGCGCCTGATTGAGGATTGATACGGAGTGAAGGCGATGAAACGCCTGGCCGGCACCGGTGAGCGGATCACCCGGTTCTTCACAGAACTCAGGCGACGACGAGTGTTCAGGGTCGGCGCGGCCTACGCTCTGGTCGGCTGGTTCCTGATCCAGGCGGGGGACGTCATCGTGGAGCCGCTCAGACTCCCGGAGTGGATTCAGCCTCTGCTGATCATGACCGTATTTCTGGGGTTTCCAGTGGCGGTTCTGCTTGCCTGGGCCTTCGACCTGACGCCGGGAGGTGTGGAACGCTCACCGCTGCCGCGAGACGATGAAGAGGCCGGTAAGCCAACGGCGACCGACATTGACTCGGCATCCCGGCACGTGGAGTCTGACCACTCGGTGGCCGTATTGCCGTTCGCGAACCTGAGCCAGGCAGCCGAGAACGAGTACTTCAGCGACGGGATCACGGACGACCTGATCACCCATCTCTCGAAGATCAAGGACCTCAGGGTCATCTCCCGCACCTCCGTGATGCGTTTCAAGGGCCGGGGTGCGACCATCCAGGAGATAGGTGGGGAACTGCGCGTGGGGCGGATTCTCGAGGGAAGCGTGCGCCGCGCTGGAAACCGGGTTCGCATCAACGCTCAGCTCATCGACGTGCGATCCGACGATCACCTGTGGGCGGAGATGTACGACCGCGATTTGCAGGACCTGTTCGAGATCCAGCTCGACGTGACCTCGCGGATCGCTGAGTCGCTCCACGCGCACCTGTCCCGGGAAGAAGAGACAGGCCTCGCCAGAAAGCCGACCGTCGACATGGAGGCGTACGACCTCTTCCTGAAGGGCCGCTTTCATTGGAATCGGAGAACCGAAGCCGACTTGCTCCGGAGTGTCGAGTACTTCAAGCGGGCTGTGCAGAGGGACCCGAACTACTCCATGGCCCTGACGGGCCTTGCCGACGCCTACGTCACGCTCGGCGTCTACGGAGCCCTCGCTCCGGCCGACGTCATGCCACTGGCGAGAGGCGCGGCGGAGCAGGCCTTCTCGCAGGATGAGTCGGCGGCAGCGCATGTTTCGCTTGGATCTGTGCACGCGTTCTACGAATGGGACTGGGGAGCGGCGGAGGGTGAGTACCGGGCAGCGGTCGAAATCAACCCTGGCTACGCCCTGGCTCATCAGTGGTATGCGACGAACCTGCTGCTGCCGCTTGGCCGGTTTGAAGAGGCCCGGAAGCGACTGCACCGCGCGCGCGAGCTGGACCCGCTGTCGCCATCCATCACGGTGAGCTTCGGCTTCCTGGCTTACTTCGAGGGAAAGTATCGGGAGGCGATCGAAGATCAGCGACGGCTCCTCGCCAGTGACCCGCAGTTCGGCATGGCGCATTTCGTCATCGGCGGTTGTCTCGAGCAGATGGGCGAGTATCCCGAGGCCCTCACCGCCTTTCGGAAGGCGGTGGATCTGTCGGGCGGAAGCGCCGAGACGATAGCCGCTCTGGGGCACACGCTGGCACGGTCCGGACAGGCCGATGAGGCCCGCCTTCTGCTGGAACAACTGCTGGATCGATCCGGGGATGCCTTCGTGTCACCCACCCGGCTCGCCCAGGTGAGGCTCGGTCTCGGCGATCGGCTGGGAGCCCTCGACCTGCTCGAAGAGGCGGCGAAAACCAGGGCGGCGGATGTGGTATGGATCGGGGTCAGTCCCGTGTGGAAACCGTTGAGAGCGGAGCCCCGATTCAGGGCAGTCCAGGAGATCGTGATCGGCGCGGACGCGGGCTCGCCTCACGAATAGTCTCGCCCGTGCGATCAGCGACGCGACTGTGCGTGGCTGGTCCCACCCGGGTTCTGCTTGCATTATCAGGACAGTGGCCGGGGCTCAGGATCCCGCCCGGGGACGGCCCCCGCCGATCGCCTCTCGCAGGGAGGTCGTCGTGAAGCCGGATCGCGCCCGCGTCCTGTCGGAAGGGCTGATCACGGGCCTGCTGGGGTATGTCGTGGTCGTCTTGTTCTACGGACTCCTCAACCTCGTCACCGGCCTGTCCTTCTTCTCCACGGCGGCTCGTCTCGGAGCCGGGCTCGCGTCGCCGGAGAGCAGCGGTGCCGTCGGAGCTGTTTTGGCCTTTAACGGCCTGCACGTCGTCGTGTTCCTCGTCGTCGGTCTGTTGGCGGCCTGGCTCGTGATGCAGATGGAGAAGCATCCCAGCTTCTTCATCCTGGCCTTGTTCATCGGTGTGGCGGGACTGTTCGCGGTCATGGCAGCGTTTCTGTCTTTTGCGTCGCGGAGCGGCGTCGAACTCCCGATCGGATCGGTTTTCGCGGCGAATCTGTTGGCAGGAGTGGCCATGGGTGGATACCTGTTGAAGGTGCATCCTCGGCTGTGGGCGGAGATCAGGGACCACGTGGACCCGGAAGAGGAGCATCCCGCTCCCGGTCGAACCGCAGCGAAGGGCTGACTCGCCAGTTGAATCCGAGGTTGCGCGGGATGCGTAGGTAGGGGAGCAAGGAGGACGAGACATGAGCCAATGCTATGGCAAGACGAAGTCGGGAGACCGCTGCAAGAGATCTACGCGCGAGGGCTCACGCTTCTGCACGATCCACGCTGACCAGGCCCAGGATCCTGGCGAGACAAGCTCACCGGCTGACGCGTCAACAGAGTGTGAGCCTCTGGAAGCGATAGTAGCGATCGCAGCCGCTGGCCTGGTCCTCGTCGCAGTCCTGACGGTCCGGCGACTGTTCAGGTTGTAGGCACAGGACTCCGGGCGGGTTGAACGGTGGGGCCCGCCAGCAGCCCCACCGCCCGTTCTTATACTATCAGGTCCGCGCCGCCGGCTCGCCGGGTGACCGGCGCATCGTTCGGCTCTGCTCCGCGTCATTGTGGCCATCGCCGAGAGCATCGTAGGTGGCGTCAAGACCACGCCTCAAGATCCAGGCGCGCTCCACCGCGTCGTCCTCGTGCTCCGCCTCCCGAACGGCTGTCCGCAAGACATCGCGCACGTCAGCGGGCAGCTGCGAGCGCATCCGAAGAAGTGCTTCCGCGGTCACCAGGTAGACGTCGGCACATGCCTCGGCCTCACCGCCGTTGAACAGCGGCGCACCCAGCGATATCGCTCTCTCGATCAGCTGCATGGCCGAGGCAGCCGCCACGGCACTCGTACCAGGAATCAGGACCGCGTCGATCACGTGTATCACTCCGTTCGAGGCATTGATATCGGCGGAAACGACCCGTGCGTCACCAACCAACACGCGGCCTCCCGTCAAGCGAACATCGACCTGGCGACCCTCCAGAGTGCCAACCTCCCCTTCCTCCAGGAGGTCCGCGCTGTACAGACGCCCGGAGACGACGTGATAGGTGAGGATCTCACGGAGCCGATCGCGATTCGCCGGCTCCAGCAGCGACTCGACCGTGCCGGCAGGCAGGCGCTCGAAAGCCTCGTCCGTGGGCGCGAGGACTGTGAACGGCCCTTGGCCCATCAGGTCGTGCGTCAGCCCCGCCGCGTCCACTGCCGCCAGCAGGGTACCGAAAGACCCTGCGGAACGAGCCACGTCGATCAGATCCTCCTCGGCCGGCAGAAGCACCGAGTCGATGACGTGGATCACTCCATTGCTCGCAGACACGTCGGCCGTGATCACGGCCGCCTCATCGATCCGCAGTCCCGCTCCCTTGCGCGTGATCGACACCCGCTGGCCGTTGACGGTCCCGGCTCCGCTGAGCCCGGACGCCTGTGCCGCCGTGACCCGACCCGGAACCACGTGATACGTCAGGATCGCGGTCAGCCGGTCCCGATTCTCAGGCTTGAGCAACACCTCCACCGTTCCGTGCGGCAGAGCCGCGAACGCCTCGTCGGTGGGCGCGAAGACCGTGAAGGGACCCGGACCCGCCAGGGTCTCGACGAGATCCGCAGCTTGCAGTGCGGCGACGAGCGTGTTGAAGCTCCCAGCCTCGATCGCGATCGCAGGAATGGTCTTCTCCTGAGCGTCGGCTGGACGCACGGCGATGGGCGTGAGAAGTAGCGTGCCAGCCATGGCCCCACGTAAGATCGTCTGGGTACGCATTGCGGTTTCTCCTCCAGCAGGTGAGTTCGATGTTGCGAGTCAGTTGCTCAGGAATTCGCACGTCTCATGAAATCGGATTCAACCGGTCGTTGAATCCGATCGGCTCGCGCGTGCGAATACATGGGTGATGGGGTACCGATGACCGATCCCGTGGAGCGTATGGACCCGGCGGCAGACGTCAAAGCCACGGAGCTGCTGATCCGTGTCGCGGGTGGAGACCAGGCGGCGGTTCGCGGCTGTCTCGACATCTTCGGGCCGTTGGTTTGGTCCCTGGCGCGACGCTTCACTGTGACGAGCGAAGACGCAGAGGATGCCGTCCAGGAGATCTTCACGGACGTGTGGCGGAGCGCGGATCGGTTCGAGAGGAACCGAGCGACCGCTCACGGCTTCGTAGCCATGATCGCGCGGCGCCGTCTGATTGACCGGCGGCGTAAGGAAGACCGCCGACCCGTGTTGGTGGCTCTGCCGGATGGGGTGGAGCCCGCGGACGACGCTCACGTAGTGCTAGACCGCCGGCTGCGAGCGCAGCAAGTCGTGCGCGCGCTGGACCGGTTGAAGCCGCAGCAGAAGCGATGGCTGGAATTGTCGCTCCTGCAGGGCATGTCGCATTCCGAGATCGCGAGCGAGACGGGGACACCGCTCGGCACCGTGAAGACGGGTATACGGCGCGGGCTCGCGAAGCTGCGCGGGATGTTCGCCGAGAATGACACGACGAAGTCCAGCGAGGTCCGGGACGCATGAGGGACCACGAAATGAATAGAATCGAAGAACTGCTGATCGATCGGTCCACCGGTGATCTCACGCCGGAAGGAGAGGTCGAGCTGCGACAATGGCTCGTGCAGAACCCCGGAGGGGATGCCGAGGCCTACGAGCGTTTGGCCGGCGAGATCGCCGCCGCGTTGTCGAGCGGCGAGTCCTCGGCCGAACCGCTCCCGGAGCTTCTGTTTCAGAAGGTGTTGGCCGACGGCGAGGGGTCATTCGCGCCGGCCGGTCACTCGCCCGGCGCATCGAGTGGATCGCTCCGGCCGTGGCGCGCCTGGTCCGGCTGGATCGTGGCGGCCGCGGCGGCGGTGGGCTGGTTTCTGGCATTGGATCGCGCCACTCCCGTCGTCGAGCCGCGGGTCGAGCCGACGCTCGCCGAGGTGCGCGAAGGCCTCGTGGATCGGAGCGCTGCGCTCCTGGCCTGGACCTCGACGGAAGATCCCTCCGCGAACGCGGCTGCCGGCGATGTCGTGTGGAGCGACGTCGAGCAGGCCGGCGTGATGCGAATCGAGGGGCTGGCCGTCAACGATCCGACCGCCAGCCAGTATCAGCTATGGATTTTCGACGAATCGAGGGACGAGCGATACCCCGTGGACGGCGGCGTTTTCGATATTCCGGCCGGAGACGCCGAGGTGCTGGTGCCGATTCGCGCGGCGGTTCCGGTCTCGAGGGCCAGTCTTTTCGCGGTCACCGTGGAGCAGCCGGGCGGCGTGGTGGTATCGGACCGCGAGCGAATCGTGCTCGTGGCGCAGCGAAGCTAGATAGGCTGGTTCAGGCGCCCGAACCGTTCGGCTTGTGCAGGCGGTTCGGGATGACGATCAGCGCCACGAACGCGATGATCACCAGCACGGTCCCCACG
>JABDQB010000241.1 GCA_013042495.1 Gemmatimonadota bacterium | reverse complement strand
CTTCACCAGGGCGCGGACCGCCAGGTCCGTGATTCGGTGGCGCGTACCCTGGAAACCTGGGGATACGCGAACGCCCACGTGACCATCGACAACTCCGAGTGGCTGCTGGCCCGGGCCTACGACCTGGCGATGCAAGCGGGCGATGAGACCGAGGCCGAAGCCGTCGTCGAGGCATACCTGGCGCACCTGCGCGAGGCCGCCGCCCACTTCCGCTCTGCCGGACGCGAGAAGTTCGGACGCGAGGTGGATCACGTCCTTCTCCTGCACGCGAACGCGATCGCGGCGCGTCACATCGGAGACGTGCTGGACGGACTCGAGGAAGACGGGTTCACGATCGCTTCGCTGGAAGAGGTGCTGTCGGACCCGATCTACGCTCGGGTGGACGAATACGTCGGACCCGTCGGCCTTTCGTGGATCTACCGGGCAGCACCGCTGAGCCCCGACGACCCGTGGGACGATATCGCGGAGGCGGCTCTCGGCGACCGGTTCCGCTGGCGCTGAGCGAATCGCCCTGGCATCCCGGCTCCTTAGCCGGCGACCTCGGTGGCCCGGCTCCACACCGCATCGAACATCTCGCGCGTCAACCGGCCGGTGAACGTGTTCTGCTGGCTCGGGTGGTAGGACCCGACCAGGACGAGGCTACCGCTCCCGACTGACGCCTCCGGGCCGCTCCCGATCTCCGTTTCGGCCCCATGCCCGAACTTCGGCTTCGGCGAAGGCACCGCGTAGCCCACGTCTCGCAGGACGCGCAGGATCGCGTCCCAGGCGAAACCGCCCAGGGCCACGATCGCCCGAAGGTTCTCCAGCGCAGCGACCTCGCGTTGGAGAAAGGGCCGGCAGGTCTCCCTTTCGGCAGGCGTGGGCTTGTTCGCGGGGGGTACGCATCGAACCGCGGCCGTGAGCCACGCGTTCACGAGTTCCAGACCGTCGTCGCGCCAGGTGGACTCGGCCCGTGTGGCGAGACCGGCCCGGTGAAGGGCCCCGTACAGCCACTCTCCCGACCGGTCGCCGGTGAACATCCGTCCGGTGCGGTTGGCGCCGTGGGCGCCGGGAGCGAGGCCGACGATGAGGATGCGGGCCGCCGGGTCTCCGAACGAAGGAACCGGCCGTCCCCAGTACTCGTCGGCCACGTAGGCGGCTCGCTTGGTGCGGGCCACTTCCTCGCGCCACTCGACCAGACGGGGGCATTTCGTGCAGGCGACGACCTCGGCGTTGAGTCCCTCGAGCGCGAGAGGATCGGCGGACGCGCTCACGCGATCGGGAGCTCCACGTCGAGCTGCTCTTTCGGCGCATCCAGCACCACGGACGTATTGGTGCCCTCGATTCCCGGCAGGCCGAGCATGCTCTTGATCTCGCGGTTCATCTGTGACTCATCGGCGAAACGGCCGACGACCATCACGTCGAACTCCCCCGTGATCTCGTATACGTGAGTCAGGTGTGGGTGCTCAATCAACGATTTGATGATGACGGGAAGCGCTTCGCCTCGCGCCTTGATTCGGGTGATCGCCACCAGTCCGAGACCGAGTGCCCGGTAGTCCACCAGCGGACGGTAGCCCCGGATCACACCGGCCTCCTCGAGGTCCTTCAAGCGGTGCCCCACGGTACTCGCCGCCACGCCAAGTTCCGCGGCGAGCTGTCGGTTGGAACGGCGCGCGTCCTTCTGCAGCGCCCGGATGAGGCGGATGTCCAGGTCTCGGTAAGTCACGGATTCTCTCCCGCTGTCCTATTGACTCCGGGAGCCCGTCCCGGAACTGTTGGCCGATGCCTTCAATCGGAAACGCCGTGAAGACTCAGGTTCACGCACGCCAGCGTTTTTTTGGACACGCGTTGTGTCCCTTCCTGATTTTCTTCAAGTTTCGCGCTTCACACAAGTCAACTTCGGTCATTCGAACGAAAATATTGGGTAAGTGATGAAATGTGCCGCGCCGGTGCGCGCCTGCTTCTCTCTTCTTCTGCTGCTGCTTCCGGGACCACTCCTGGCCCAGCAGGAACCGGGGAACGACGTCACCGATGACGGGCTGCAGAACGAATGGTTTCCCGGCGAATTCGTAGTGGCCCCGCTTCTCGCGGCCCCGCTCGAAGTCCGC
>JABDQB010000239.1 GCA_013042495.1 Gemmatimonadota bacterium | reverse complement strand
GTCGAAAGTGGCATACAGGACGACCAGGGTTGCGCTGACCACGACCGCCAGGGAAAGCCAGCGGTGCGGCGTGGCGGCGCGCTCCCGCTCCGAGGTCAGCGCCAGCGCACCGAGAAACAGAACGGTGGAAATGCCGGCGCCGACAGCGGCCTCGGTCAAGGCGACGTCCGCCGCGTCCAGCAGGAAGAAGTTGGCGGCAATCAGCAGGCTGAAAATGCCCAGGAGCATCACCGCAACGAACAGGTTTTTCGTGTGCACGATACCCAGCGCCGTGATCACGACGAGGGTCAACAGGAATATGCCGAACAGGACGGTCACGGATGGTCCTCCGGGTCCGCTGCCCGGCCGGCGTCCGGCTGGATCCCGGCCAGAAGCGCCGAGTGAGCAAGTGCGTATGACGAGGTTGGGCTGGTGATCAGCAGGAACAGCAGAATGGCGGCCAGCTTGATCGCCGCCAGGGAGGGTCCGGCCTGGACCATGATGCCGCCCAGTACCAGCGCGGCGCCCATGGTGTCGGTGACACTGGCCGCATGCATGCGTGTGTACAGGTTCGGCATGCGCAAGACACCGATGCCGCCGACGAGAACGAAAAAGCCTCCACCGGTCAGCAGAATCCAGCTGACGATGTCCTGGAACATCCCCATCAGCCCGCCTCGCCCCGGCTGCGTTCCGCCGAGCGCCGCGCAGCGCGTGATTTGAAGAATTCCAGCACGGCAAGCACGCCGATGAAATTAATCAGAGCGTACGCCAGTGCCAAATCGAGGAAGTCCGGGCGGCCGCCCAGGAACGCGATCACCGAAAGGAGCAGAACGGTCTTGGTGCCGAACATGTTGACGGACAGCACCCGGTCGTAGACGGTCGGCCCCCGCAGCGCGCGGATCAGCGCCAGGGCCATCGTGACCAGTGTGGCTGCGGCGACCGCGTAGTACATCTCAGCGGCTCCGCAGCTGACTGACGCGGCGGTCCATCTCGCCGTCCATGATGTCTCGCGCGCCTTTCTCGGTCAGGGCGTGCACGACAAATCGCTGCCCATCGATACTCAAGGTGAGGGTGCCCGGCGTCAGGGTGATGGAATTTCCGAGGATGGCGCGGTCGACCGGGTGCTCACAGTGGGCGTCGAATTCAGCGACCGTCGGACTGATGGGCAGCCTGCGGCTCAGCACGACTCGCGTTACCTCCATGCTGGAGCGCACGACCTCGCGCGCGAGCCACGCCCAGTAGCGGATCAGTCGTGACATCAGGCGCAGTGCGAAGAAATCGGTGTCGAACAGGTGCATGCGGTATGAAACGATCAGGACCAGCACACATGAAAATGCCCCCAGCGCCAGCAGGAGCGGCTTGAAAAATCCTGACCATAGCAGCCAGGCGACCCCCAACAGCACGGCCAGCAACACGATACTCGAAACATGCGCTCGTGGTCGGGGGGTCTCGCCGGAAGGTAAGGGCCGGTCACTCATCAGCGATCAGTCGCCGTCCGGGCAGGGATAATGCTCGCGCACGGTCTGGTAGACGAGGTCCCGCGCCAGGGGATTGGCCGCCACCCGATCCGGGTCCACAGCATCCTGCACCACGTGTTCGACCACCTCTTCCAGCGGCACGGGGTCGCCGAGGCAGAAATCAGCGTAGACGGAGGATCCGTAGCGCTTCAGGCGATTGCCGATACGGGTCCGCGCGGCTCTTTGGCTGAACGTCTCCTCCTCGCCGTATTCCCCGATGACATTGCGTGTTACGCGCTCATCGGTGGCTACCGCGCCGTCGATAAAGCCCTGAATGTAACGCGTGCAGAACACGCGGTCCTCCCGGGCTTTCTTGTCGTAGTACTTTTCGCAGTGAGACATGAGTTCCTGTGTCGACAGTGCTTCCACGCCCAGTGCGTTGGGGACCGTCAGCATCCCCGCGATCACCAATATCAAGCCACGCATTATCATCGTCCATCCTCCGTCCATAACGGTAAATGTCCTTACAGCCGAACAGCCCGCTGACCAAAATAGTTTCGTCGGGGCAACGGCGGCCGGTTTGGAGCCCGGCGGACGGGGATTATAAACCAGTCCCTCCTGAAATTCGGGGGTAACGTCGGGCGGGGCGTATCCGAACCCGATGACGCCGGTGCCGAATGCTGTCAAACTGTCCTGGACGCGCTCGGGAACGGGAGCACCACCGTGAATCGCGATTGGCTGGATCAAATTCTGGATAAATACGCCTTACCCGATAACCTGGGTTTCGGCCGGGAATTGGCGCCTTTGATGTATCGGGCAGATTATCGGGACGGCCGTTGGGAAGAAGGCGGCCTGACGCCCTACGAGCCCATCGCGATCGACCCCGCTGCCACGATTCTGCATTACGCCCAGCAGGCCTTCGAAGGCCTGAAAGCCTACCGGGTCAGCCAGCCCCAGCCCCAGTTGTTCCGGCCCGAGTTGAATTTCCTGAGGCTGCTTCGCTCCTCGGCCAGGATGTGCATGCCGGAGCTGCCGGCCGGCTTATTCGCCGAGGCGCTGTCGCAGCTGACCGTTTCGCTGGCTGATTTCATTCCCGGGGGCAGCGGGCAGTCCCTTTACTTGCGCCCTTTCGTTATGGGTACCGGGCCCTGCCTGGCGGTGAAC
>JABDQB010000236.1 GCA_013042495.1 Gemmatimonadota bacterium | reverse complement strand
TGGTTGCTCACCGATGCGGTCCCGCGCGGTCCGTTGCTCGAGGGGCACCGGGTGAGCGAGTTCCTGGCCCTGGTCGGGGCCGAGCCGGAGGGGGATCCTCCGGCGCCGGAGCTTCGGATGACGAGCGGACGGGAAAGGTCGCGAGCGGACGGAGCGCGGGTCGTCGTGGGGCTGTTTCCAGGAGCCAATGCGGAATCCCGGCGGTGGCCGGCCGGCCGTTTCTCGGCGCTGGCCCAGCGTATGGCTTCGGCAGGACATCGAGTCCTGGTTCTCGGCGGCCCGGGTGAGGCGGGTCTGACAGAAGTGGTAGCCAGGGCCGGCGCCGCGTTCGGAGAGTGCGAGGACCACGGCGGACGGACCGATCTCATGGGGCTATCCGGACTGCTGGCCGGGTGCGACGTGCTCGTGACGAACGATACGGGGCCCATGCATCTCGCGGCTGCCCTCGGTACGCCGGTCGTGGCGCTGGAGGGGCCGGCGGACGTGCGTCAGACGAGGCCGCTGGGCACCCGTGTGAGGCTCGTCGGACGATTCGACCTGCCATGCGTACCTTGTGTTCGCAATCGGTGTCCGCGCACGGGCCCGGGCACGGAACTGACGGATGCCCGAAACGAGTGCATGTGGCTGATTTCGGTGGACGAAGTGGAGCGAGCGGTTCAGGAACTCCTGGACGGGAGGACTCCGTGAGTGACAAGAAATACATCGTAGGTGTGGATCTCGGCGGAACGTCTATCAAGGTCGGAGTCGTGCCCTACGACGGCGGCAGGGTGCTCGGCGTCCGGTCGATGCCGACGAACTCGGATCATGGAGCCAAATTCGTCGTGGATCGCATGGTGGAGATGATCCGGGGCAGCATGCGGGATGCCGCGCGGGAGGAGAACATCCCGGATGACGGATTCATCGGGATCGGGCTCGGCTCGCCCGGGCCTCTCGATCGCAAGACCGGTACGGTCATCGAGACCCCGAATCTGGGCTGGAGGAACTTCCCCCTCCGGGACCTGATCGCGAACTCGATCGGTCTCGCGGCGGAACTGGACAACGACGCCAACTGCGCCACGATCGGCGAGTGGTGGATGGGCGCCGGGAAGGGAGTGCAAACCCTGATCGGCGTCACCCTCGGAACCGGAATCGGCGGTGGAATCGTGCTGGATGGCCGGGTCTACCACGGGGCGGCCGACGTGGCCGGTGAAGTGGGACACATGACCATCGATTCGACGGGCCGGAAGTGCAAGTGCGGCAACTACGGATGCCTGGAGGCCTATGCGTCGGGGCCGGCGATCGCGGCGCGCGCGATCGAGGGCCTGGAAACCGGTGAACCCAGCCTGCTTCCGTCGCTCGTCGACGGTGACCTGAGCCAGATCACGGCCGAGACGGTCTATGAAGCGATCGTGGCCGGGGACCTGTACGCCAAGGAGGTCATGCGCGAGACGGCCAAGTTCCTCGGCGCCGGGCTGGCCAACCTGATCAATATCCTCAATCCGGGGATGGTCGTGATTTCCGGCGGCGTGACGAAGGCGGGAGAGCATCTCTTCGAGCCGCTGAGAGCGCAGATCCGTCGCAGGGCCTTCCGGCACGCCGAGGAAAGCTGCAAGATCGTGAGCAGCACTCTCGATGGCATGGCCGGTGTGATCGGCGCGGCGTACATGTTCCGGGTTGAGCGGTTCGGGAACGGTTGACATGCCAAGTCTAGGAGTCCTCGGCACCCTCGTTTGGGATACGATACACGGTCCGGACGGGGGCGAGCCGGTCGAGGACTGGGGCGGAATCGCGTACTCCCTGGCGGCCTGGGATGCGATCGCGCTCCCGGGCTGGGACCTGGTGCCGATGGTCAAGGTGGGAGCGGATCTCCGCGAATCCGCCGATCGATTCCTGGCGACCGTGGGCGGCATTTCGTCACTTGACCACGTGCTCACCGTGCCGGAGGCCAACAACCGGGTCGGCCTGTTCTACCACGACCGATCGAGGCGCTGCGAACGGCTGACCGGCGGCGTGCCGGGATGGTCGCCCGCGGAGCTCGAGCGGGCAGCCCTGTCGTGCGACGCGCTGTACGTCAATTTTATATCGGGCTGGGAGCTGGACCTCGAATCCGCTGAGCTCCTGAAGCGGCGGTTCGAGGGGCCTGCCTGGTGCGACGTCCACTCGCTGATTCTGGGGGTGGGGGACGAGGGCATGCGCCAGCCTCGTCCGCTGGACGATCGAGCGGCGTGGATTGGCGCGTTCGACCTGGTTCAGGTCAACGAGGACGAGATCGGTGTGCTGTCCCGGGCCGTTGGGAGCAGGGACCGGATGCGGGACCTCCTATCGGAAGGTCCGGAAGCGGTTTTTCTGACCCTGGGCTCGGCGGGAGCGGAGTGGATGACCCGGCCGGGCACCCGCTGGACGGAGGAGAACGGTGCTGCTGCGGGCGCGGTCCAGGTCGAGACGATCGCGCCCCCGGGAAGCACCGATCCAACGGGCTGCGGAGACGTCTGGGGGATCAGCTGTTTCGCGTCGCTGCTCGCGGGCGCCGGAGTTCCGGAGGCGGTCCGGAGGGCCAACCGTCTCGCGGCGGCGACGGCGGCGTGGCATGGTACCGCGGGGCTGGCGGAGCGACTGAAGGGGATCGCACGGGAGATGGGACTTGAAGACGTGAACGAGATCGCATGAGCCGGGTCATCGAGGTGCCCGAGGTCCTCGACCATAAGGGCTTCGAGGTGCTAATCGAGGCGCTGAGCCAGGTCACGCAGCAGGACGCGGCTCGCGTGCTGTTCAACGCGAAGCACGTGCGCTGGACCTCTCCCTACGGATTGATCGGTCTCCTCGCCGCGGGCCGGGTGGCACGTGAGCGGACCGGGTTCGCTCCGAGTATCGAGGCGCCGGACAATCGCGAGGTCCGCGGCTACTGGGAGCGCATGGACTTCTGGCACGTCGCGCCCGACGTATACGATCTGGAGCCGGTGCCGGCCCGCTCGCACGGGACTTCCGATGCGCTGCTGGAGATCACGCCCATTCGATCACACCACGACGTGCACGCGGTGGTGGAGCGCGTCCGGGAACGGGCGGCGACCATCCTCCTCAACAAGCTCCACTACACGAGACCGTCGGTCATCCAGTTCAGCGTACTCCTTTCCGAGGTATGCCAGAACATCATCGAACACGCGGAGGCCGACGGATGGGTGTGTGCGCAGACCTACAATTATCGGGAGCGGCTGGGACGCGACGTGGTGATGCTGGCCGTGATGGACGTCGGGATCGGCTTCGAGGGCTCGCTGTCGGCCGAGCACTCACGCAGACACGGCGAACGATGGTCGGCGGGCATGGCCCTGGAACGCGCCCTGCTGCACGGCGAGTCCCGGCACCGGGATCCGGGGCGTGGACAGGGTCTGCAGGCAATCCGGCGACAGGTCGATCGCTGGCACGGCGAACTGGCGATTCGCAGTGGAGACGCGATGATCGCGTCTCCCACGCAGGAGTGGGGAGACCTCGATCCCATGCGCACGGGTCTTGAGAATTTCCCCGGAGCACAGATACTTGTCGTGATGCCCGCACACGTGGAGAACGAGTAACGATGGAGACCCGGGGAAGTTCGTCTCCGATGCCCGACATCGCCGTGGCCAGCCTGTACCAGCGCAACCTGGTCACGCGCCACACGGGACGGGCCGTTCGCCTTTCGATCGAGGGGCTCGTCTCGGAGCTCGGCGCGACCTCCCTGACGGTGCTCGACTTCGGTGACGTGGCGGTCATCGACTTCAGCTGCGCTGACGAAGTGGTCGCGAAACTCGTCTTGCGAGCGGTGGACGAAGGGTCGGACGAGTCGGAACACTTCTTCGTGTTCCGGGGCGTCGCCCAGCATCACGTCGATCCGATGGACTGTGCTCTTCGGCGGCGAGGCCTGGCAGCCGCCGCCGAGGGCCCCGGGGGGGAGCCGTTCCTGATCGGTGAGGTCGAGCCGGCGGCCTGCCGCCTGTGGCTTGCCGTTTGCGAGGCCGGCCACGCCCGCCTCGATGACCTCGCGCCCGTCTTCGGAATGGAAGCGGGCGACTGCGGACGCTTGCTGGACCGCATGTGCGCCAGGCGTCTCCTTCGCAGGGACGGCCAGGCGTATCACTCGCTGTTCTACACGTTTGCCGAAGCCGAGCGCACGGG
>JABDQB010000232.1 GCA_013042495.1 Gemmatimonadota bacterium | reverse complement strand
GGGGTATCCCTGGCCTTGCGCCCGCTCGTGTTCCTGCAGCACCGCTCTACGCAACCACTCGGCTCGAGGGGCACAGCGCTCGATAATCTCGGCCCCCGCCACCGGGTGCTGTCGAAGGGCCTCGAGCTCGCGGTCAGACCAGGTGCCCGGTTTGCGGAGCATTTCGGCCGGCAGAGTCGCCATTCCGATGTCGTGAAGCAGGCCCGCCTGGATCACGTCTACGGCGTCCTCCACGCTCGCAACCATTCCGAGGGCAATCTTGCCGCCCAGTACCGCCACATTCACACAGTGGCTCGCCAGGTCGTAGCTCTCGTGGGGTTCGAGGCTGCGGTTAATGAGACCGTTGTCCCTGAGTAGATCCGTGTGCAGCTTCTCCGCGAGCAGGCGGCTGCGGTTTACGTCCGGATCGCCGGATCCTCGCACTGCAGCCAGCGTCTCCTCCACGAATGTCAGAGCCTCCTCGTACAGGCGATTTGGGGCAAATGGCTTTGGCGATCGAGCCCGGACCGCACGGTCGTCCGTCCTCTCATCCTGGCCACTGGTCGCCCGTCCGCCTGAGCCGGGAAGCGAACCCAACGAGCCCGTCAACACGAGGTCGCCGCGGGCGGCCGCCTCGGCGAGGTCAGCAGGATCTTCCACGAATTGCACGGCCCATGGGAAAGCGTCCAGAGCCGAAAGCAGCTCGGCGGTCAACTCGGTCTCTCCGAGCATCACGACAAGTCTTCGCTCTCCAGGATCGCCCATCTCGTCGTTCATGCTGTGCCTTCCAGCGTCGGTTCGAAATATCGATGCTGTGCGCGCCGGACGCACGCCTCCGCGTCCGAAACCAGCAAGTTCCGGGCTCGCGCGGAGTCCACCGCCGAGCCATCTTCCAATATGCATACGAAATTCCTGCTTATGGGTGCAATATCAGCGTTCATCGGCGTCGCGGCTGGAGCTTTCGGTGCGCATGGCCTGGAAGCACTGCTTTCGTCCGACTTGCTCGCGGTTTACGAGACAGGCGTGCGTTACGAACTGGTCCATGCCGTGGCCCTGCTGTTCGTCGGCCTGGCGGTGAACCAGTGGCCGGGGGCCGGCTGGGGGAGGGCGGGTTGGATGTTCCTCGTCGGGACGGTCCTGTTCTCGGGTAGCCTGTACGCGCTGGCGCTGACCGGGGTCCGCGCCCTCGGAGCCATAACTCCGGTGGGCGGAGTGTTCTTCCTTCTCGGCTGGATACTCGCCGGGGTGGCGGCAACCCGTTCGGCGCCCCGCGGCCTCTGAGCGAGGCGCTGGATGCGGGACGAAGTTCTACAAGCGCGGCGGCGTGACTCCCGTCTGTCCCTGGTACTTACCCTTCTTGTCCGCGTAGCTCTTTTCGCAGTCTTCGTCTGACTCGAAGAACAGAACCTGCGCAATGCCCTCGTTGGCGTAGATGCGGGCCGGGAGCGGAGTGGTGTTGCTGATCTCGAGCGTCACGTGACCCTCCCACTCCGGTTCGAATGGAGTGACGTTGGTAATGATCCCGCAGCGCGCATAGGTGCTCTTTCCGACGCAGATTGTCAGGACGTTGCGGGGAATCCGGAAGTACTCCACGGACCGGGCCAGGGCGAAGGAGTTCGGCGGCACGATGCAGACGTCGCCCTTGAACTCGATAAATGAGCGCTCGTCGAAGTGCTTTGGATCGACCACCGGCGAGAGCGCGTTGTGGAAGATCCGGAACTCATCGGATACGCGCATGTCGTAACCATAGCTGGACAGTCCGTAGGAAATCACGCCGTCCCTAACCTGGTCTTCGGTGAACGGCTCGATCATCCCGTGCTCCAGCGCCGTCCGACGGATCCACCGATCACTCTTGATCATCCGGTTTCTCTTCCTGTTCCCGTGCAGATATCGTTCGTGCGAGATCCTCGAGGGCCTCGGCGACTTCCATTGTCCGTTCCTCCGGAGCGGAGTGACCGCAACCGGCAGCCAGTTCAAAGCCCCCGCCCAGCACTGCGGCCCAGCGACGCGCCAACTCTGGCTCAATGCGCCGGTCCGCGTCTCCCGCAAAGACGCTGACCGGAACATCGAGTGGACTGGCCCAACGCTGCAATTCCGCCGGACACCAGTCCAAGAGGATTCGCGGAAGAGCAGCCGCTCGTCCCGGATCGGCCCACGGGTCGGCATACCGATCCACCAGGCCCTTAGGGATCGCAGTCCGGTCGGCGAATACGCGCCGCACGAGCATATAACGGGTAAGCGGTCGACGGAAGAGTCTGGCGGTCGGGCCCATCACTCTGCGTACCGGGTCCCAGCGAAGCGTTCGCAGGGCCCGCGGGCGTGGAAGGTCCGGCGTGACCGGATTGGCGAGCAACAGGCCGGTGGCCCGGACCCGGTTTGCGGCGGCGACTGCAATGGCCGCTCCATGGGAGTGACCGGCCAGAATGGGCCGCTCGACGCCGACGGTGTCGAGCAACTGAGCCAGGCGACGGGCTGCCGACTCGAGGTCGTATCGAGCGTCGGGGGCAGGGTCCGATTCGCCTCGGCCGAGCAGGTCTACCAGGAGGAATCGGCGACGCCGCTCCATCATCCGCGCAACGGGGCGCCAGGTTGCTCGATTCGCGCTCAAGCCGTGCAGGCACACGATCGTCGATCCTGCCGTGCGCGGGCCCCGCATCTCCACGATGATTACGCCCTCTGCAGTTCCGATCGAGACTGCCTCTTGTCCCGGGCCGCCCACCATGCTCTCTTGTGTCATTCGGTCCCGTTCGCTGCTCGCTAATCTGCCGGAAACGCTTGAAATGACAGCAGAATAGCGTGTTCGTGGAGACCGCGCTCGCCAGCTTGACGCTATGCGGCGGGACACGCTATTTTCGGCGCGATTCGTGAACAATTTCACAAACGGCCTGGATGGACCATGAAGCAGGCATACGTCGGCGTCGTGATTCTGTTCGTTGTCGGATTGCTAACCTCGGGCATGTTCCTGCTGTTGTCGCATCTGGCGAGCGCGTACCGGACCAACCCGGTCAAGGCGATGCCGTACGAGTCGGGCATCGACCCGCTGGGCGATACTCGCGAGCGGTATTCTGTCAAATTCTACATCGTCGCGATGCTGTTCATCGTTTTCGACATCGAGACGATCTTCTTCCTACCCTGGGCGGTGATCTTCCGGGACCTCGGGCTGTTTGGACTCATCGAGATGTTCATCTTCATCTTCGTCCTCGCCGTAGGGTTGGCGTACGCGTGGAAGAAGGGAGCGCTGGAGTGGGACTGACGCATGGCCGATGAACGAAGGCAACTTCCGACCGTGAACCCTTCGGCTGGGGCCATCGACACTGGAGCTCCCGTGTCGTGGTTGACGACTAAGGTGGACGCAGTCGTGAACTGGTCGCGACGAAACTCGCTGTGGCCCATGCCGCTCGGGACCGCGTGCTGCGCGATCGAGATGATGGCAACCGCCGGTTCGAAGTACGACATAGCGCGGTTCGGAGCCGAGCGCTTCTCATTCAGCCCGCGGCAGGCCGATCTGATGATCGTCGCTGGCAGGGTCACCTACAAGATGGCTCCGATTCTAAGGCGGATCTGGGACCAGATGCCGCAGCCGAAATGGTGCATCTCGATGGGAGCCTGCGCCAGCTCGGGAGGCATGTTCGACAACTACACGATCGTGCAGGGAATCGACCAGATCATCCCCGTCGACGTCTATGTTCCAGGGTGCCCCCCGAGGCCGGAGAGCCTTCTCTACGGTCTGATGATGATCCAGGAGAAGATCAAGGGAGAGTCCCTCGCCAACCCGGTTCACCGGGAAGAAAGTCCGGACTCCGTCGGCCAGCCAAACCTGCCGCCCGAGACCATCGAACTGGTGGCACAGCCCTTCGGAAACTCCACCAGACAGAACCGAATCAGCGGCGTCGAGGGTTCCTCGGCCATCGCCCGTCCCCGAGATCGCCGCGAGCGTCTCATGGAGCACCAGGACTGAGCCATGCCTTCGACTCTTACCCGACAATTGCCCGAGCTGGTGATCGGCGCGGAGGCGCCCGCCGACGTGGAGCAGAGCCCGTCGGTACAGGCGTTGCGAGGTCGTTTCGGGGAATCGATACGCTCGGTTCGACTGGATCCAGTCGGCACTCCTGTGGTCACGATCGAGCCGGCCCGTATCCACGAGGCCCTGGACTTTCTGAAGACCGAGGCGGCTCAAAGCTACGATCTTCTGCTCGACGTGATGGGAGCCGACCCAGGGGGCGACCTGGTGATCCAGGTGTGGTATCAGCTATGGTCGCTCGAGCACGGCCGCATGCTCAGGCTCGTGGTCCAACTGCCGCGATCGGATCTGTCCCTCGCGAGCGCGGTGGGTCTCTATCCGGCCGCCGACTGGCTCGAGCGCGAAGTCTATGACATGTACGGGGTGCATTTCGAAGGGCACCCCGATCTTCGACGTATTCTGATGCCAGAGAACTACGACGAGGGCTTCCCGCTTCGAAAGGACTTTCCGCTGCGCGGCCGATTCACACGGTCCGAGCAGGTCAAGCGCGCTCTCAATCGTTCCACGGAGGACGTATACGCGCGCGAGGAGCTCGCGCTTGCCGGTCTTCTCGAAGTGGAAGATTCGGCGGCGGAAGCGGAAGCTGAGGACCATCTCGCCGGCGAGAAGATGGTCATCAACATGGGTCCGCAGCACCCGGCTACTCACGGAGTGCTGCGGCTCGTCCTGCAGCTCGACGGCGAGACGGTCGTACGCTGTATCCCCCACATCGGGTACCTGCACACGGGCTTCGAGAAGACGTGCGAGTACCGCGAGTGGAACCAGGTCATCCCGTACACGGACCGCATGGATTACCTGGCCCCGATGCTCTACAACATCGGGTATGCCATGGCCGTGGAGAGTCTGCTCGGAGTCGAGATCACCCCGCGCTGCACGGTCGTGAGGCTCATCCTCAGTGAGCTTAATCGACTGCTCGGCCACCTTCTGTGGCTGGGGACCGGAGCGATGGACATCGGCGCGACCACCGTGTTTCTGTACACGTTCCAGGAACGCGAGCGCATCTACAATCTGCACGAAGCGTATTGCGGCGGGAGGATTACGACCTCCGCGACTCGCATCGGGGGCATGGTCGCGGACCTTCCCGCCGGCTGGCTCGAGGCCTGCCGGGAATTCGTGAATCGGTTGCCGGCCACGCTGGACGAGGCCGAGCGACTCCTGACGCGGAACTCCATCTGGCAGTCGCGGATGATCGATGTCGGCGTGATCGACGCTGATAAGGCGTTGGAACTGGGACTGACAGGGCCGAATCTACGCGGGAGCGGCATCGCCTACGATGTGCGTAAGGCGCGGCCCTATCTCGGGTACGACGAGTATGATTTCGACGTGCCGGTGGGCGTCGTGGGCGATACCTACGATCGGTACCTGGTCCGGCTCGAAGAGATGCGGCAGAGCGTGAGGATCCTCCAACAGGCCCTGGCGCGGGTGCCGGGTGGTCCGATCAACGTGCAGGATCCGGCCGTGATCCTCCCGGACAAGAGCGAGGCCATGTCGTCGATCGATGCCATGATCTCTCACTTCAAACTGGTCATGGAGGGGGTGCAGGTCCCGGCGGGCGACGTCTGGTACTCGATCGAGGCGACCAAGGGCGAACTCGGCTTCGGCCTCATTTCCGACGGAGGCCCCAAGCCGGTGAGGTGCCGGTTCCGCGGCCCCTCCTTCGTGAACCTCGCCGCGTTGCCTTACCTGGTCGAGGGTGGGCTCGTTTCCGACGTAATAGCCGCCAACGCATCCATTGACATTGTCCTTGGCGAGATCGACCGATGACGGATACCGGAGATCCAGTGACTAGACCCTTGCACCCGGCGGCCGCCAGCGCGCAGCCCTTCCAGGTGGCGGACCTCAGGCCAACCGAGCGGTTGTTCGAAGACCCCGAGGGCCAGGACCGCCTCGAAAAGGTCGTCAGTCGCTACCCTGAGAAGCGCGCGGCGCTCCTGCCCATGCTCGGATATGCGCAGGAGAGGAACGGCTGGATCTCCGACGAGAACATGGCCGAGATCGCCGGGGCGCTCGAACTCACGCCGGCATACGTCCGATCGGTGGCCACGTTCTACACGATGTACAACAGGCACCCGGTCGGTCGGCATCTGATCCAGGTTTGCACGTGCATCTCATGTCACCTGAATGAGGGGCAGGAAGTGTTCGAGCAGTTCCTTTCCGAGACGGGGACCCGGGCGGGCGAGATCTCCGAGGACGGACGGTATACCGTGATCGAGGCCGAGTGTCTCGGCGCGTGTGGATTTGCGACAGCGGTGCAGGTCAACGACCGATATTTCGAGAATGTAACGCCGGACAAGGTCCCGGCGATCCTCGACGAACTGGACTAGGCGGGCGACACCGATGGGGTACCCGTACAGCCACGATCTGGAAGTCGGCACGCTCCTCTCGCGTCATCTGGGGGATGAGAAGGCGCGAACTCTTGCGGGCTGGAAGGAGCTCGGCGGGTACGCCTCGCTCCCGAAGGCGCTCGAAATGGATCCGGATGCGATCACCGAAGTGGTCAAGGAATCGGGACTGCGGGGCAGGGGTGGCGCCGGTTTTCCAACGGGCGTGAAGTGGAGCTTCATGCCGAAGGAGCCGAACGGACCGCACTACCTTTGCTGCAATGCCGACGAGAGTGAGCCCGGAGCCTTCAAGGATCGGGAGATCCTGCGCTGGGTGCCGCACCTGTTGATCGAAGGGTGCCTCATCGCCGCGCGAGCAATCCGGGCCGAGCATGTCTACATCTATGTACGCGGTGAGTTCTTCCCGTTCAGCGGCATCGTGCGGGATGCCGTCGTCGAGGCCTATGAAGGTGGTTACGTCGGCGAAGACATTCTCGGCAGCGGCTGGAACTGCGACGTGACGGTCCATCTCGGTGCCGGCGCTTACATCGCGGGCGAAGAGACAGGACTCATGAGCTCCCTCATGGGTGGGCGTGCGGAGCCGTGGATCAAGCCACCGTTTCCGGCGCAGTCCGGTGTTTTCGGCCGTCCAACCACGGTGAACAACGTGGAGACCCTGGCGGCCGTGCCGATGATCGTGGCCGAGGGCGCGGACTGGTATCGCCAGTGGGGCACGGAGAAGAGTCCCGGCACGAAGCTCTGGTGCTGCTCGGGCCATCTGCAGCGCCCCGGTACGTATGAGCTTCCGCTCGGGGTGAATTTGAGCGACGTGATCTACGAAGTATGCGGCGGGGATCCGAACGGGAAGAAGATCAAAGCGGTCATTCCGGGTGGGTCGTCCACGGCCATCCTCACGGCCGACGAATTGGACTGCTCCGGCTGCTACGAGGGACTTGCGGAGGCTGGCAGCGCGCTCGGGACGGCGTCTCCGATCGTGATGAACGAGGACACCAATATCGTCCAGGCGATGCGCCGAGTCGCACAGTTCTATGCGCACGAGTCGTGTGGCCAGTGTGTCCAGTGCCGCGAAGGTACTTCCTGGACCGCGAAGATCCTGCAGCGAATCGAAGAAGGGGACGGGACGTTCGAGGACCTCGACACGCTGTACCACCTGTGTGAGCAGATGACGGGACGAACCATTTGCCCGCTGGCGGACAGTGTCGTGTTCCCGCTTCGCTCCTCGCTGGACAAGTTCAGGGATGAATACGAGGCGCTGATCGAGCGCTGAGACTCGAGCCATATCGAGGGATCGCCGACGGATGAGCGACGCAGCGAATCAAATCACACTGACGATTGACGGCGTCGAAGTCTCGGTCGCGGCTGGGACCACGTTGCTGCAGGCGGCCGAGCATGCCGGCGTCGTCGTGCCGCACTATTGCTATCACCCCGGAATCCCGAGCCGCCCGGCGCAGTGCCGCATGTGTCTGGTGGAAATCGAGGGACAGCCGAAGCTTCAGCCCTCCTGCGTATTCCCGGCCGGGGAAGGCATGGTGGTGCACACGACGAGCGAGGCGGCGGAAAAGGCTCGCCAGTCAGTCATCGAGTTCCTCCTGCTGAATCATCCGCTGGACTGCCCGATCTGTGATGCTGCGGGACAGTGCATGCTTCAGGACTACGCTTTCGAAACGGGTCAGCTGCGCAGCCGGTATGCCGAGGCGAAGATGGTCCTCGGGCGGGACCGTGTGGCGGACGACATACTCTATTTTGGCGATCGATGCATAGTGTGCACGCGGTGCGTGCGCTTCATGGAGGACATCGCCGGGGACAACGCCCTCGTGGTGGCCCAGCGCGGGCACAAGGCCTACATCGACACGTTTCCGGGCAGGGACCTCGACCATGCCTTTCGAGGCAACATCGTCGACGTGTGCCCGGTCGGCGCGCTGGTCCACGAAGACTTCGTGTTCAAGGCTCGCGCTTGGGACATGGACGCGGCCCCCGGGATTTGTCCGGGCTGCTCGACGGGCTGCAACATCGAGATCAACGTCAAGGAGAATCAGGTCGTCCGGACCAAGCCGCGACTGAACACGGAGGTGAACTCGTACTGGATGTGCGATCACGGCAGGCGCGTCCTGGTCATGGCCAACAGGGGGGTCCGGGCCGAGGCGCCGATGATCCGCCGCGCGGGCGAGCTGGAGCCCGCGAGCTGGAACGAAGCTCTGGCCTGGGTGGCGGAAGAGTTGGGCGGCTCCGGCGGCGTAGCCGTCGCTTCGGCGAGCGTGTCGAACGAAGCTCTCTTCTACACGCGCACGCTCCTGAATCATCTGGGGATCGAGGGCGGAACGTTCGAGGTTGAGGAGGGAGCGGAAGTCACCCTGGCGGGGTTCCCCAAGCTCAAGCTCCGGGCCGAGCGGGCGCCGAACGCTACAGGGGCGGCGTTGCACGGCTATCGGCGTTCCGAAGGCTTGCCGGAGGTTGTGGACGGGGCGTCACTTGTGGTCCTCGGTGACGCACTGGCCGAGGCACCGGCCGACTACGGAGCCAACGCGGGTTTCTTCCTGTATATAGGGTCGCACCTGCCACCCGCCGCGGGGAACGCGACAGCGATCCTCCCGGCGGCGGCGGTCCCTGAAATGGAGGGCACGTTCGTCAACTACGAGGGACGGGTGCAGCGGTTCCATCGGGCGCTCCGATCTCCCGGCGTGGCCCGGCCCGCCTGGATGTTCCTGAGCCGACTTCTGGAGCATCTCGGCGAAGGTACCGGAGTCCGCGAGATTGGCGACGCATTCGGCGTAATGGCGGCGGGTACGGAGGCGATGCAGGGCCTGACGTGGGGTGGACTGGGCCTGAGAGGTGAACTTCTCAGCGAGGCCGGGCATCCGGCCGTCGCCGCGGAATAGGGGGCACCATGGGGGCGGTCACCGGCACGGCCTTCGTCGTCGCCACGATCTTGAAGACGATCGTCTTCTTCGTCTTGCTGCTGCTCGGAGTGGCGCTGGCGACCTACATGGAGCGGAAGGTCGCCGGGTTCATGCAGGACAGGAGCGGTCCGAATCGCGTCGGGCCTCTGGGAATCCTGCAGGTCATGGCCGACGGGCTGAAGTTCATCCTCAAGGAGGAAGTCACGCCAGGGGCCGCACATAAGAAGTTCTTCGTTCTTGCACCGGCCCTCGCGTTGTTCCCGGCCACGGTCCTGTTCGGAGTCATCCCGCTCGGGTCACCGTTGCCGACGCGCTGGGGTCGCGTGGACATGATCGTGGCCGACGTGCCGATCGGCTTCCTGTACGTACTGGCGATCGCCTCGCTGGCGGTCTACGGCGTGGTGATGGCCGGCTGGTCATCCAACAGCAAGTATTCATTTCTCGGCGGGCTGCGGGGCTCGGCCCAGATGATCAGTTACGAAATCGGGTTGGCCATGAGCCTCGTCCCGGTCTTGATGTTGGCAGGCAACGTCGAGATGCCCGTTCTCGTTTCCATGCAGCAGTCATTCGCCGCGGGTCCCGCGACGTACGGCATGTGGTTCATGCTTCCGCTGATGGTGTCCGGGTTCTTCTTCCTGGTATCGGGGCTGGCCGAAACGAACCGGGTCCCGTTCGATCTTCCGGAGGCCGAAGCGGAAATCGTCGGCGGTTACCACACGGAGTACTCGTCGATGAAGTTCGGCATGTTCTTCCTCGGTGAGTATTTCCACTTGATCACGACGGGCGCGCTGATCGCGGTGTTCTTCCTCGGCGGGTGGGACATTCCGTTCTGGCAGGGGGACAACATCCGTGTGCTGGCCGACGGTACCGTGATCGGTGAGCCGACCTGGTGGAAGACGTTGCTCACGCTTATCGCCTTCACGGCCAAGACGGTCTTCTTCGTGGCGTTCTTCATGTTCGTTCGCTGGACGATCCCCAGGTTCCGGTACGATCAACTGATGGACCTTGGCTGGAAGGTCTTCATACCTGCGCTGATGGCCTACATCATGCTCATGGCCGTCGCCATTTACGCGCTGGATACGGCCGGCATCGAGGTCGGAATCGCGTATTCCGCGGCGCTGCTGGGAATCAACTTCGCTCTGGCGCTCATACTGCTGTTCCTGGTCGATCGTGGAAGGCTGGTTCGCGGAGCGACGGCGAAAACCAGGAACCGGGCCCGAGCCGAGGCCGCGGCGGCCGCGGCCGGCGGAAGCGAGGGGGACTTGCATGCCAGGTGAGGTGAGGATCGTGGAGCGGCCGGAGAGTGAGAGCTCGTACGTCCGCGCCATCAGCAAGGGGCTTGGCATCACGTTCAAGCACTTCATGCGCGCCGACAAGCCGACTCAGCAATACCCGGATGAGAAGTGGGAGCTGGGGCCTCGCTGGCGAGGCACGCACCGCATGGCGGTCCACGAGGACGGGCGCGCCAAGTGCGTAGGGTGCGGCCTGTGCCCGACGGTATGCCCTGTCAACTGCATCAAGCTCATCCCCGCGGAGGACGAGAACGGGGAACGGTACGCGGCGGTGTACGAGATCGACGAGTTCCGCTGCATCTTCTGCGGTTACTGTCAGGAAGTATGCCCAGTTGAGGCGATTCACCTAGGGGTCCACTACGAGAACGCCGAGTACAGCCGGGAGCGTTGGGTCTACGACCTGGCGCGGCTGTGCGAGAATGACCATCCGGTCACGGCGTTGTGGGATCCCGCCGACCCATCGTCCGAATGATCGTAGACTTCTTCTTCGTGTTGTTCGCCGTCATGGCGATCGGAGGGGCCACCGCCATGGTGTTCGCGCGGAATCCGGTGGCGAGCCTGCTGTACCTGGTCATGGCGTTCTTCGCGATGTCGGGGATCTTCGTCCTGTTGGATGCACATTTCATCGCGGCCGTCAACCTGATCGTGTACGCTGGGGCGATCCTGGTCCTGTTCCTGTTCGTCATCATGCTCCTGAACCTCGGGCGCACCGAGAAGACGGACTTGCGAGGTCCGGCGTACGGTATTCTCGGCATCGCGGTTGCCGCAGCCGTCTTCGGCCTCCTGCTCGTCATGTTGAGGGACGGTCACACGACATCGATGGCGGGCGGGATGGGGCAAGCCACGATCGACGCCATGATTCAGTCGCAGGGCGCAGTCGGGGTCATCGCCGATCCGATGTTCCGGAACTACCTGGTCCCGTTTGAGATCACCTCTTTGCTCCTCCTGGTGGCCATCGTGGGGGCCATCGTGCTGGCGCGCCAAAAGGCACCGTGAGTAGGGAATGGATATCGAAACCTATACGCTGATGCTCAGCGCGCTTCTTTTCGCGATCGGGACGGCAGGTGTCCTGCTTCGGCGCAACGCGATCATCATGTTCATGTGCATCGAACTGATGCTCAATGCGGTGAACCTAACGCTCGTCGTGTTCTCCCGGTCGCTGGGTATCGAAGCCCAGGTGTTCGTGTTCTTCGTCATGGCCGTTGCCGCCGCGGAAGCCGCGGTGGGACTGGCCATCATCATCGCTATCTTCCGGCACTACGAGCTCGTGAATGTCGATCGCTTTAATCTGTTGAAATGGTGAACTTCGTCGAGCCGTTCCTTCGGGTCGCGCAGCACGCCGAAGTCGGGTATCACCCGGTTCTGCCGGGTCTGATTCTCCTTCTCCCCCTCGTGGGTTTCGTCATCAACGGTCTCGGGGCGTTCCTGTGGCGCGACGACAAGCGCATCCCGAGTATCGTCGGGCCGCTGGCCGTCATCGGCGCCTTTGCCGTGGTCGTGGCCAACTTCCTGGCCATGCGTGGTGCGATGCCACACGATCCGGCGGTCGTTTCGCTGTGGACGTGGATGGCGGCAGGCGACCTATCGGTCGGCGTGGATCTGCAGTTCGACCAGTTGTCGATCCTGATGATGCTGGTAGTCACCGGAGTCTCGTCGGTGATCCACGTATACAGCATCGGCTACATGCGGGATGATCCCGGGTATTCTAGGTATTTCGCGTACCTCAACCTGTTCGTGTTCTTCATGCTCATCCTCGTGATGGGCGCGAACTTCCCGATCATGTTCGTCGGATGGGAGGGGGTCGGGCTCTGCTCCTACCTGCTGATCGGGTTCTGGTACGAGAATCGGGCGTTCGCTTCGGCAGGGAAGAAGGCGTTCATCGTGAACCGGATCGGGGACTTCGGTTTCCTGGTGGCGATGTTCCTGATCTTCACCCACTTCGGGACGCTGAACTTCACGGAAGTGTTCGCGGCGGCGCCGGAGACGCTCGTGTTCGGGGGCGGAGTGGTGACCCTGACCACG
>JABDQB010000230.1 GCA_013042495.1 Gemmatimonadota bacterium | reverse complement strand
GCCGTGGAGGCACGATGAAGGCGCGCGAGGTTTGGATCACCGGATGCGGCGCGGTCACCGCGGCCGGCACCGGAACGCCCGCCCTCGAGGCCGCCCTGTTCGGCGACCGACCCCTCGTCGTCCTGGGGGATGGAGAAAGCCCGCCAGTCGGACGTGCCCCCGAGCTCCCCGCAACACGACGGGTACGGAGACTCGACCGCTGCGCTCGCCTCTTCCTCGCCGCGGCGACGGAGGCATGGGAAGACGCGGGGCTTCCGGACACCGCCCCTGAGCCGGACCGGTGCGCCCTGATCGAAGGGTCATCGCTGGGACCGATGTGCGAGCTAATCGAGGAATCTGAGAAGGCCGGGGCCAGGATGGATGCTGATTCAGCGGGCCCCGCCCGCCGAGGCCGGCCGTTCGACCTCGTGCGCTTCATGACCGGGGCGGGCGGCGCCCTTTTCGCGCAGACGCGGGGCGTCGCAGGTCCCGTGCTGCACGTCTCCTGCGGGAGCGTCTCGTCGACGAGCGCGATCGGCGAGGCGGCAGCGTGGGTGGCTTCCGGGAGGGCGGACCTGGTGGTGGCCGGCGGAGCGGACAGCCCCGTACACCCGGACGTCCGCGAGCTCTTCCGGGCCGCCGGGATCCTGGCGTACCGGGACGGAGCGCCGGCTGCCTGTCTTCCGTTCGATGAGCGTCGCTGCGGAACGTGGCTCGGAGAGGGGGCGGGAGTTGTGGTGCTCGAGTCGGCGGAGCGGGCCCGGGCACGTGGACACGAGCCTCTCGCCATGCTCGCCGGCTACGGCCTGTCGTGCGAGCCGAACTCGATGACGGCCCCGGACCCGGCGGGCGGCGGTCTGGCTGCCGCTGTGCGCGAGGCGCTCGGCACCGGGTCCCTCTCGTCCGGCGCGCCCGGGATCGGCTGGATCAAGGCACATGCGACTGGAACACCAAAGGGCGATGCGGCCGAATGCCGTGGCCTTGCCGCGGCGCTAGGCCCCGGGTTCGCGGATCTCCCGATCACAGGCCTCAAGCCGCTTCTCGGTCACTGTCTCGGCGCCAGTGGCGCGGTGGAGGCCGTCGCGGCGGTGCTGGCGCTTCGGCGCGCGGTGGTCCCCGCGACGCTCGGCATGGAGCGGATCGACCCCGACCTGCCTCCTTGCCGGGTGGTCACCGGCCCCCTTTCGCTGAAGGCGCCCGGCGCGCTGCTGCTCTCCGAGAGCTTCGGCGGACGCTCGGCGGCCCTGGTGCTTCGGGCGGCGTAGGGAACGAAACGCGGAGTAACGGCCGGGCGCGGTTGGATCGCGGAATCGAGGCGGCGGCGAGAGCGCAGGAAAGGCCCACTCTTGACGCGTGCACAGACCGGGAATATTTCCATTCAGCTACTACGCCCACCCGGCAAATCGCCAGAGAGACACGCGATGTTAGAATTAGACCGGATGACTCTGCGCGGAGCGTCCCGCGCCGAGTACGAGCTAAACGTTTCGGACTGGCGCGCCAGTCAAGACGATGTTCCCGCCGTGTACGTATTGCTCAACCGGACTGCGGCCGACCAGGACCCGGTCGTGGCCCATATCGCCGGTACCGAGCATCTGGAGGATTCCCTCGGAGAGCATCGGGATCACCCCTGCATGTCGGACTTCGTGGACTCCCTGGCCTGGATCGAGGTCGCTTCGGGCGATGAACGGGCGGAGATCGCGCGGGACCTGAGCGCTCTCCACAAGCCGCTCTGCGAAGGTTGCTGGCCTCCTATACCGGTCCGGGACGCGCAAGCCGAGTACCATCTGCACGGCGTCATCGGCGGTTGCGTGGCCGCCCACGTGACGATGGATCTGCGCTTGGAAGAGGCCATTTGCGAGAAGCGCGTCGTCCGCTTCGTCCACGAGAAGAGGCCGGTCGAGGCGGAGCCCCGCGAGTACGGGGTGAGCGCGGACGGAACGCCAATGCTGTTCGCCTACCGGACCGGCTACGGAGCTGACGGCGGCGGCCTTCCAGCGTGGAAGGCATATCCGCTCGCCGAGATCGACGGCTTGGTGATCACGGACCGGCCGTTCGGCGGCGCCCGGCCCGTCCCTCCCAGCCCGCTCGCGGTCGCCTTCGTGCGTGAGCGCTCGCCGTCCCCCGAAACAGTCGATGCGGCGGATCGGTCCGAGACCGTGAATCTGCTCTCGCCGCTTCGGCGAAACCTGCAGGACATGGTCTGGAAGCTGCGCAGACAGGTGCTCGAGGCCAGGCGTCTCGCATCTCGCACGGAGCGTATCATGTTTCGCCTGGAGAACCTGGGAGGACCGGCGGCGCTGTCCAGACTTCTGGCCTCCGTGGAAGCGGCTCGGGTCCAGGTCGTCCGGGAGATTCTCGACCTGATCCCAACGGTCTCAGCCCTGCAGAACGTGGCGACGCGCGACCAAGAAGACGCGGGGCTAGCCTAGGGTCTGGCCCCTCCGCGCGACCTCCCGATGGCACTCCACTAGCTCGCCCCACAGGCCTTTCCACCATTCGCACCACACCCCCTCGCAGGCGTTCGCCGGTTCTGGGAAGATATCTTCCCAGAACGGTCCGAGCCGATACAATGGGTGGCGGCAGCCCGCCCGGAGTCGTGGATGAGTTTGCGGCAGACTAGATTGACATCATTCCCCGAGACGGAAGGCATATGGACGACTCGAGCGAACGGTGTGAAGAAAAGGGCCCCGGGCCACCCTCGGAGGACCGGGTTCGGCTGGAGCTCGTGCTGTTTGCCGACCTGATTCAGCGGCTGGAGAAGGAGAACCGGCTGGCTGAAGCGTTGCCCTTCGTTCTGTCCCGGCTTGGCGACCTCCGCCGCCTGCTGTTCGACTACGAGGTGCGTGGCACTGAGCGCCTGCTCCCGATCGAGGATCCTCAGGAGCGTGAGACGCGCCGGCTCGATCGCGAGTCAGAAGAGCGTCAGCGGCAGATGATTGAAGAGTGGCAGGAACCCTGGACGCCGGACGGGGAAGGGGAAGCGGGCTAGGGACAAGAGG
>JABDQB010000225.1 GCA_013042495.1 Gemmatimonadota bacterium | reverse complement strand
GCCGTGGTCTGGTGGAAATGCGTCCCGACTGGGGGGTCGTTCTCGTGGACCTTCGGCTGCATGGAGACAGCCAGGGCCTGGCCCCTCCTCACACTGTCGCCGCAAGCGCCGCCGATGTGAACTCATTGATCCTGCACCTGCAGGCCTCGGAGACGGTAATCGTCGGTCACTCGTTCGGAGGCAAGGTCGCGCTGGCTGCCGCACGCGCGGGCGGCACCGCTCTGACGCAGGTGTGGGTCATGGACAGCACCCCCTCCGCTGGCCGGACGGATGCCGGTGCGGATCGCCTCCTGGCTATCCTGGCCCGACTTCCGCGACGGTTCGACAGCCGGGATGAGGTGGTTTCAGCAGTGCAGGCGGCGGGCTTCAACGTCCACATCGCCGATTGGACGGCGACGAACCTGGTGCGCGACCCGGATGGCTATCGCTGGAGATTCGATCTGGCGGCACTCGAGCTTCTCCTGCAGGACTTCTATCGGGAAGATCTGTGGTCGGTGGTCGATCCTTCAGTTCCCGGTCGGGAGGTGTTCTTCGTGCGGGCGACACGGGGCTCGATTCTCGACGACGATGCCGCAGCTCGCATCGGCCGGCTGGAAGCCGACGGCGAATGCGTGAGACTGATCGAGTTGCCTGGCGGGCACTGGCTCAACATGGAGAATCCCGACGCCGTTCTCGAGCTTCTCGCGCGATATCTGCCGACTGACTCGTCCGCCCGCTTCTAGAGGACCTCGCTCCAGGTGCTGCGGATCGCGCTCACACGACCGGAGCCGATTCGAAGGCCCAACACGCTGGTCTCGCGACTGGCGACCCCAGGATTTCCGGTGTGTCCACCCCCGAGGCTCGATTTCGCCGCGATCCGGTACAGGACGGTGACCGAATCGAGGGTCAGGAGCTTCGTGGCGCGCACCGCCACGGTTTCACCGGCGATCGTGTACTGTGCCGCGGAAGGCTGGACGGGCGAGGCTAGCCAGGTGGCTAGCCCGGATTCCGCCAGGTAGAAGGCCTGGCTCGACGCGGCGTGATTAACTCCGATCCGCAGCTCGGCGCGCGCGGCCAGGAAGATCCCCGTCGACGCAACGTATAGAGCCGCGAGGAGAACGAGCACCGCCACTAGGGCGAACCCGCCGTGGCCCACTGGAGGGATCGTCTCCCGGCAGCTCTCCCCGCGATGAGAATCCTCGGCCATGCACGCACTCCACTTCCCGCCACGGTCCAGACGCCCGTGCACCATGTCCTCTCGGCATCAACGGAGGATCAACGCCGGGAGGAACTCACCTTTTGCGTATCGTCTTGGCTTTTTGCGACTTCAACCGGGGCTCGGGACCGCGCCCTCCACCCGGCTACCGTCCCGCAATGTCACAGCAAGTGTTGTGATTATTAGAGATAGAGCTTCCTTCCGCTCTTCTGCCCTGCGGTTGGCAACCGCCTTGCCCTAACCGTTGTGGGAGAACTCATGGAAGGAGCGGAGGCCATGCATTACAGCGCGACGACCGAGGCTCTGCTCCACGCGATCAAGAACGACGTTCGCCACCGCGTGGATGACATCGTGGACTACGCCGAACACGCCGCGATGACGCTGACCTCGGAGGACGAGGTGGACGCCGTTCTCGAGCACGCACTGCTGGAGGTCGAAAAGACGCTGGCCGAGGCGGCTCGAGCCATGGCGCGGGAAATCCAGAGGGAGAGGATGTACTAGGAATCTCGTTGCTCGCGCCACTCTCTCATGTTATCGATATTCTCGGGGGATCGGTCTCCGTCCCGGCCGGGAATCGATTCGCGAAGCGCGCAAATTGTTGCATGGTGTTGCGTGGCCGGACCGGGTCCGCACACTGTGCATGTGAAGCACGCACAGCTAATTACAGGGATTGTAGCTGAGGTTTGTCCGATGGCCGAGTTCTTGCCGATATCGACGGTTCGCTGAGTACCGCGGTCGAGCGGCTTGCAGAACGGCCTCGCCGGTGGTCCGATCTCTGGGGCGCTGACCCGCGGAAGGCGGAGACGCAATGGACGAGAAGGGGAACATGAGCGCACGAAACCGTGAGGCGAAAGCCGCCGCCTTTGAGCCGAATGAGTCGCCGTTGACCGACGGAGAAGAGTCCGAGGCTGGCGCCTCCGGGGCCGACGCGGGACATCCCACGTGGCTGGACCGGGTAAGAGATGCCGCGGCGCCGGAGCCTGATGTACCGGCGTGGGCTCCAGAACCGGTCGGCCCTTCAGACCCCGTTTGGGACGCTACCGACACCGTGGAACCGGCTCCCCCCGCCGCTGCCGAGGTCGATGTCCCCGCGC
>JABDQB010000222.1 GCA_013042495.1 Gemmatimonadota bacterium | reverse complement strand
GCCCAGCGGACGGCCCACGGTCGCGGATCGTCGTTCGATCCCGTCCTTCGGGGAGGTCATCGAAACGGTGGGCGCGGTCTCAGTGAGCCCGTAGGCGATCTCGAGGTCGGGCATGATACGGGCCCTGATCTCGTGAGCCAGCGCCGGGGAGACCGGCGCACCGGCGATGAGTCCCGCTCGCAGGGACGACAGATCCGTCGCGTCGATCGCCGGATCGCGCAGCAGCATCACGAACATGGTCGGGACACCGTGCAGAACCGTCGGCTTCTCGGCCGCGATCAGCTCCAGGGTCTTGATGACGTCGAAACTCTCCTGCAGCACCAGGCCCGAGCCGGTGACGATCGCCGTCAGGAGGGCCACTCCGAGGCCGAAGATGTTGAACAGAGGGACATTGCACAGCGTTCGATCCGATTCCGTCATGCCCAGTCCCGATGCCGTCGCCATGGCCGTCCAGACCAGGCTTTCGTGCGATTGCACCACGCCCTTGTACTTCGTCGACGTGCCGGCCGTGAACAGGATGGCGAACGGGTCCGCAGGATCGATGTCCGGCGGAATCAGCGCGTGTCCCCGTCCGGCGGAGACCAGGTCCTCGAACTGGAAGATCCGGTCATCGTACCACAAGTCCTCGTCGCCGACGGTGACCAGGTACTGGAGGCCCGGCAGTTCGGAGAACAGCGACTCGAACAGCTCCAGGTATTCTACGCCGGCGTAGCGCTCGGCCGTCACGACCAGTGCCGCTTCCGTGTTCCGGAGCACGAACTGGAGGTCCCGGGCCGAGTAAGCCGGATTGAGCGGCACGACGACGGCGCCGAGCTCGGCCGCGGCAATCACGGTGAGCACGAATTCGGGCCAGTTGGGCATCGTGATCGCCACCCGATCGCCCTTCTCGATGCCGAGATCCTGAAACGAGCAAGCCAGGGCATGCGCCTGGGACGCCGCCTCCGCCCACGTCCACGAATTGTCTCGGTATCTGAGGAAGATGTCGTCGGGCCGCTTCTCACGCTGAGCGTAGAAGGCGGCGAAGACCCCGGAGATGTCGGATCTTACCTCCAAGGAATCCCCCGTCGGTGGGCTCGTGTCCGTCGCGCGTTTCGGTCCAGTCTCAGCTCCTTGTGCTCCTCACGCGTCGGAATCTGCGGCTTCGAAGGCCCCACGTAAAGCGGCTTCCAGCGCACCGCGACACTCGGCCTCCGGTATCGCGTGTGTGACCTCGCCGTTCGGTCCGAGCGCCACCCGGCCCAGTTCGGCGAGCAACACCCAGCGCAGCTCTCCCCCGCGCGCTTTCTTGTCCGGCCGGGCTCGGTCGAGCAAGGCGCCGAGGTCGAGGGGTGGCTCCAGCACTTCCGGAAGTCCGCATCCGGCAATGACTTCGTCGATCCGCTGGCCGACGTCCGGGTCCGTGGCACCGACGCACTCCCCGAGCCGCACTTCCATGCGCATGCCTGCCGCCACGGCTTCTCCGTGCAGCACGGAGAAGCCGCTCAGGGACTCCAGGGCGTGCCCGAACGTATGCCCGAAGTTGAGGATAGCCCGGAGTCCCCTCTCCTCGGGGTCCTCGGCCACGACCTGCGCTTTGATCCGGACACTTCGTTCGATGAGCCCGGCGGTCGCGTCGATCTCGCCGTCCCGGAGCGCGCCCGAGTGCTCCTCGATCCACTCGAAGAACCCCTCGTCCCGGATCGCCGCCGCCTTCACCGCCTCAGCGATCCCGGAGACCCGCTGGTACTTCGGCAGGGTGCCCAGGAGTTCGGGGTCGATGATGACCGCAGAAGGATGGTGAAAGGTCCCGACGGCGTTCTTCACCTGGCCGGCGTCGATCCCGGTCTTACCCCCTACCGAGCTGTCCACCATCGAGAGGAGGGTGGTGGGAACCTGGATCACGGGAACGCCGCGCATGAAGGTGGAGGCGACGAAGCCCGCCAGGTCTCCCGTCACCCCTCCGCCGAGGGCGACGACGACCGAGTCACGGCCGAAGCCCTCGATCCTGAGCTCGCCGCACAAGCGGGCCCACTCCGCGCCGGACTTGTTCCACTCGCCCGCCGGAAAAGTGAACAGGTCGGCGTCCAGACCGGCCTTCGCGAGCGAAGCCAGGGCCCTGTCCGAATACAGCGCCGCCACGTGGCTGTCCGCGATCAGGGCGTACCGGTGCGCAGGTATCCCAGCACATGTATCGCCGAGGCGGTCGAGCCCCCCCGGCTCCACCCGGATCTCGTATTCGTGCGCCGGCCGTCCCGGAACGGCGACCCGAAGGGAGGTCACCGTCGAGCCTGCACGGCTGCCTGCTCTTCCAGTTCGAAGACCGTGAGACCCTCGAGCCCGGCGGCCCTGTCCAGTCCTGCGGGCAGGTCCCATACGACGACCACCGGGCGGCGAGCCTCTGAGCCCCTCAGCACCTCGATCTCGCGGCCCGCCGCTAGCGGGTCTCCGCCGTATCGCTCGGTGAGAGCCCGCCGCACGCCGGTCTCGAATTCGAGGGCGTCGCGGTCCGTGTCCCACACGGAGGCCCACACGAGAACCTCTCCCGATGGCCCGTCGAGGAGGCGGAACCGGTCACCGTCCCAGCCGGCGGCGGCCCGGTCGGCCTCCTCGCGATCGGGCAGAAATTCACGCAGGACGAGACGTGTCTCGAGCTCCCCGAGGTCGTCCGCGTACACT
>JABDQB010000208.1 GCA_013042495.1 Gemmatimonadota bacterium | reverse complement strand
CGGTAAGATCGCTCATCCGTCAGCGCTCCACGGGTCCCGCGAGGTAGAGGCCCAGCACCTGCCACACGGATTGCCCGCGAATCTTCATCGCTCCTCTTCCGCCACGTACGTGTCGGCCGCCGGATCGTATCCGTTCGGCAGTCCCATCTCATCCATGAGCGCCTGCATGCGCGGGTCGTTCCGCAGCGGATCAAGCGACGGGTCGACACCGACGATTCCGGTCGACAGGCTGGTCCCGGCCGAAGAAGCCACCAGCCAATCCAGGGCCGTCTCGTGGTCTCCAAGTCTCGTGTACAGGGCAGCGATCTGCTGGAGCGTGAGCACGCTGTCCGCGATGAGAGTCGCCACGGATCCAAGGGCCGCGCCGAGCAATGCGTCATCCGGATCGTCAGCGGCGATGGCGGGCCCCAGCACTCGCGCGACCTCGGGGTCGCCCGCTCCCATCGTTCGCGCGAAACCGACGGCATTCTCCCCGATCTCGTCACTCGTCAGGCCCATCTGCACACCCCACAGCATCAGGGCGGGTTGGGCCCCCGACTCCTCTCCTCGGGCGACGCTGCGTTCGTATCGAGCGCGAGATTCCTCCCACTGGCCGGCTACGGCCAGGGAAAGACCAAGCGTCGAGTTGGCCTGCGGGGAAAGCGGGTCGAGCTCCAGCGCCATCCGCTGTTGCTCGATGGCCTCCTTGACTCGCCCTCGCTGGCGGAGCATGTCGCCAAGGGATGCGCGGGCCCACGCGTACGACGGCTTGAGCTCGATCGCTCGCTTGAGCGCCAGCTCCGCCGTAGTCCAGTCCTGCTCAGCTTCGAACGCGAGAACTCCCCATGAAGCCCAGCCCTCCGCCAGATCCGGGTCCAGGAGCACCGCCCTCTGCGCCGCCATCTTGGCCCTCGGCACCAGCGCCTGTGCGCGGGCATCCCGGTACGCGAGTGCATCGATCGCGTCCGCGAGTCCGCTCCAGCCGAGGGCAAAGTTGGGATCGAGGGCTACCGCAGCCTCCAGGTCATCGACCGCCTCCCACAGCAGTGGGACGCTCCGCGTGTACCATTTCTGCCGGCCGGTCACGAACAGATCGTACGCCTCTACATCGGACGTCCCTCCCCGGTGGAGTTCCTCGGAGTCCCCGCCCAGTCTGGGGAGCATCGCCCGCACGATGGCGCGCGCCAACTCTTCCTGGACGAGGAAGATGTCGGTGATGTCGCGGTCGTACTCGTCGGACCACAGGTGGAAGCCGGTCTCTGCGTCGATGAGTTGGGCGGTTATCCGGACCCTGTCCGCGGATCGCCGGACACTTCCCTCGAGGACCGTCTCGACGCCGAGCGTATCGCCGATCCTGCGCAGGTCCAGGTTCTGGTCCCGTAGTGCGAAGGAAGACGTCCGGCCCGCGACCTTCAGATCGCCGACGCCGGCCAGCGCGTTGATCAGTTCCTCCGCGAGACCGTCGCTGAAGAAGACGTTGTCCGGATCTCCACTCAGATTCGCAAAGGGAAGGACCGCGATGGAATCGTATGTCGAGGCGCCAGGACCGGTGCGGGTCAGCGTCCACCACGCTCCGAGGCTGAGCAGCATGATCCCGACGAGCGCCGCGATGCCGGCAGGCCAGCGCTTGCGCATCGGTTGGGCGGCGATCGCGTCGAGCTCCACGGTCTGAGCCGGATCCGTCGTCTTCAGTCCCGCGGGAGTTCGCTCGTACGTCCAGGCGAGCACCATGGCGACCGGGAATCCGACGATCGCCAGCCATACGACGAGAGTAACCGTCCACTCGGGAACCGCCAGTCGCGGAAGCACCAGGTCGGACGCTTCGATGGCTACGAAGGCCGCGGTACCGTAGAGGGCCGCGGCGCGGAACACGCCGCGTCGTTTGAGCTCGGCGAAGAACCGCTGATACCCGGGCGCTCCGCTCACCAGGTGATTGCCTCCGCTGCGGGCGGCGGGTCGGGAATGCCAAGTCCAGCGATGGCCGCGTCGAAGCGCGGCTCTCCGCGAAGGGTCTCCGTCGAGAACGTGGCGTTAAGGGTCGAAGTCTGCTCTCCGCCAATGTCCACTATGCGATCGACCTCGTCGAGAGCCTCATCGCGAGCCCCGAGGAGTAGCAGCCAATCGAGAATCATGTACGCCTGGGTCTCTTCATGGTCCCGCCAGCCCAGCAACGAAGCTACGGCCTCGTCACGCCGAGCCGGATCGCGAAGGCCCGAGACGATGGCCGAAGCCGAGGTCTCGCCACCCGGAAGCCCCGTTGACCTGGCATAGCGGCGCAGGCTGGCTTCAGCGTCGTCAAGGCGCCCGGCGATGGCCAGGCCAAACGCCTCTCGCATGCGCGCAAAGCCGAAGTCCGGCTGAACCGCGAGTGCCCGGCTCAGTGTGCGGAGTCCATCTTCCCTTCGGCCCAGGAGAAGCTGGAGCTCCCCGAGCTGCGCCAACGCATGCACGTGCAGGGGGTCCAGTTCCACCGCTCTCTCGCACCAGGGAAGTGACTCCTCCCACCGACCCATGCCCCCGAGGTACCAGCAGTACCACGCCAGGCCCTGCGCGTAGTTGGGATCGAGGCCTATCGCCCGCCCAAACAGACGCGCCGCTTCCTCCCAGTCGAGATCGTACTCGTGAGTGGTCGACGCGAGCGTGTACAACGCCTCGGCGTTGTCCGGATCCAGCTGCAGCGCTCGCCGGGCCGCCGACTTCGAGAGCTCGGCCGCTTCGCTGGCCGGATAGTCGGTGTACCAGGGCAGTGCGTTGTAGGCCGCCGACAGTCCGATCCAGGCGGGAGCGTACATCGAGTCGCGCTCCAGGGCTGCCTCGAACAGCGTCACCGCCTCGGCGAGCCCCGAAGGCGTGCGTGTCGCCCAATGGTGCCTGCCGGCCAGGTAAAGTTCGTAGGCATCGAGATCCGCCGTGCGCACCGAGGCCGGCACGAGGTCCCCACCTCCGCCCTGCGTGGAGGCAGCGGCCGGCGCCTCGCCGGAGACCATCGCTGCCGCCACGGCGCCCGCAATCTCGTCCTGGATTTCGAACACATTGTCGGCCGTGAGTTCGCGCTCCCAGTCCTGCGACCAGAGGTGAAACCCGTCCTTCGCCTCGATAAGCTGGGCCGTCACGCGCACCCGGCCGCCGGAGCGCCGCACGCTTCCCTCGAGCACGGTCTCCACACCCAGGGTATCCCCGATCGTCTTGAGATCGAGATTGGCTTCGCGAAGCGCGAACGACGAGGTCCGGCCGGCGACGCGCAGTCCAGGGATTCGGGCCAACGCGTTCAGGAGTTCCTCCGACAGGCCATCCGCGAAGAACGCGTCGTCCGGGTTACCGCTCATAGTCTCGAAGGGGAGGACGGCGATCGAGGAGTAATCGCCGCGATCGGTTCCGGGGGCCTCGGGCCTTCCGAGCCCCCACCAGGCGCTCAGCAGGAGCAGAGCCGTACCGACCGCTGCGGCGATCCCCACGGGCCACCTGCGGGCTATGGGTTCAGCCACTATTTCGTCGATCTCGTTGGGACCCGGATCGGGAGTTCGCACCACTCCGTGCGGTGTGCGCTCGTACGCCCACGCGAGGACGAGTGCTACCGGGAAGCCGACGAGCGCCAGCACCGTGACCACGGTCAGGAACGTCTGAGGAAGCTGCAGGCCCTCCTGCAGAAGATCCGCGACCTGAAGAACGACGAACGCCGAGGCGCCGTACATGGCGGCCACGCGGAACACCCGCCGCCGCTTGAGTTCGGCGAACAATCGCTGGTATGAGTGAGTTTCGGACATTCCAGAAGATCGACCCTCAGCGAAGGGTTGGGAAGGGCTGTCGCCTTCCCGCTCTCGGCAGAGACCGACCGCCCGACGCCTCGCGATTCACCTCCTGAAG
>JABDQB010000207.1 GCA_013042495.1 Gemmatimonadota bacterium | reverse complement strand
GTTCAGGATCATGGGGTTGAACGGGAAGGCCGTCCTCCCGATGATCCTGGGTCTCGGATGCGTCACCATGGCCACCATGACCACCCGCATCCTGCAGACGCGCAAGGAGCGACTGGTCACGACGATGTTGCTCGCGCTGGCCGTTCCGTGCTCGGCGCAACTCGGCGTATTGCTCGCCCTCATGGCGGCGTTGTCGCCAGCCGGCTCCATAGTGTGGTTGGCTCTGATGGCGGGCATCCTCCTGGCCGTCGGTTGGCTGTCCGCCCGAGTCTTCCCGGGCGGCACGAGCGACTTCATTCTCGAGATTCCGCCGATGCGAAGGCCGCAGATCGGAAACGTGCTGACGAAGACGGGAACCCGGCTCGACTGGTATCTCCGCGAGGTGATCCCGGTGTTCGTCGCGGGAACGGCAGTCCTCTTCGTGATGGACCGTCTGAATCTCCTTTCGAAGATATCCATCTGGGCGGAGCCGCTCGTCTCCGGCTGGCTCGGCTTGCCAGCCGACATGTCCAACGCGTTCCTGGTGGGCTTCATGCGACGCGACTTCGGGGCGGTATACGTGCTTGACGCGGTGACCGGCCCGGACCCGCTCCTGACATCGCATCAGATTCTCGTGGCGATGGTGACGATCACACTGTTCATGCCTTGCTTCGCCACGCTTCTCATCATAGCCAAGGAGCACGGCAAGGCTGTTGCGGCAGGAATGGTGGCCTTCATCTTTCCGTTCGCCCTTTTCATAGGCGGCGTCGTGAACCACGTGGGACGATGGCTCCAGACTATCTGACGTGCCCGATGTGCGGGTTCGAGTTCGAGAAGACGGACACCCTGTGCGCGCATGGGTGCCCGCTGGGTTCACTGTGCCACCTGGTCCGATGTCCGGCATGCGAGTACGAGTTCCCAGAGACGCCGCCTACCGTTTCATTCGTCAAGCGGCTCTTCCGGCGTCGCCTTCCAACCGTCGCCGGCCTTCCTCCGGGCGTCCGGACGGTCGTCGAACTCCGTCCGGGGCAGAAGGCGACCGTCGTGTGCCTGGGCTCCACGGTCACCGATCGCCATAGGACGCTGACGGTGTACGGACTCGGACCCGATGCCGAGATCACGCTCGTGCAGCACCAGCCCGCCTGCGTGATTCGGATCGGAGAGACCGAGTTGGCGATCGACGGCGAGATCGCCCGGGACATCCTGGTCCAACCGGTCGACGTGCAGCAGGAGCGGCCGGAGCCGGCCGGGATGACGAGGGAAGAGTGACCTGGCACTACCTTGCGCTGCAGACGGGACTCGGTGACTCGCTGGCCGCTCAGCCGGCGCTGGCGCTTGCGATTCTGTTCGGGGCGGGCGTGCTGACCAGCCTCACTCCCTGCGTCTATCCCATGATTCCGATTACGGTGGGAGTGATCTCGGGCACGGCGGGTGAGGAAGCCTCTCGCTCGAGAGTCGTCGGTCTGACGCTGGCCTATGTGCTGGGCCTGGCGCTCCTCTATGCCGTCGCCGGCCTGATCGCAGGACTCTCGGGACAGCTCTTCGGAACGATCGCTGCGAGCGTGTGGGCTCGGCTCATGATCGCGGGGCTCCTGGCCCTGTTCGGACTTGCCATGCTCGACGTGATCCCGGTGGCCGCGCCTCGCCGGTTGATCGACTGGGCCGGCGGCCTCGGCGGGGGATCCTACCCGGCGGTGTTTCTCCTCGGAGCGACATCGGGCCTCGTGGCCGCACCGTGCGGCGCCCCGGCGTTCGCGGCGGTGCTCACGTGGGTCTCAACCACCGGAAGCGCCTGGCTGGGGTTCCTGTACCTGTTCGTCTTCTCGATCGGCATGACGGCGCTATTGTTCGTGGTGGGTGTGTCCACCGGCGCCGCGAACCGGCTTCCGAAGGCAGGCGCCTGGACGCTGTGGGTAAAGAAGATCGCCGGTGTCCTCATGCTCGGCATGTCAGTCTACTATGTGTACCAGGCCTGGCTGGTCTGGTGAGGATCATCAATATGCCTGTACTTCAACGAGTCGTCGCCGTTCTGTTCGTCGTCCTGGCCGGTACCGCGCAAGCCGGATCGGTCGCGGCGCAGGACACCCGGATCGGAATCGAGCGGGGCGCGCTCCCGGCAGGGCCCACGCTGATGGACGTACAGGGGGGCGAAGTCGACCTCTCGGACCGGTTTGGAGAGAAACCGGTGCTGCTGGAGTTCTGGGCGACGTGGTGCGAGAACTGCGAGGACCTGTATCCCGACATGCTCGAGGCACATCGGCGTTACGGGGAACGGGTCGACTTCTTTGCGGTTGCCGTCGCCGTTGGCCAATCGGAGCGGCGTGTCAGAAGCCACCTGGAGAAGCACCCCGTGCCGTACCCAACGCTGTGGGACGGCCAGGGCGAAGCGGTCCGCGCCTTCGAGACACCGGCGACCTCATACATCGTCATCCTCGATGCCGATGGCAGGGTCGCGTATACCGGCCTCGGGCGGGACCAGGACGTGGACGGCGCGATCCGCGAAGTGCTGAATTCCGAGCCGGCGGACTAACTCCCGCCGGCTATCTCTTTGACCGCGGCGCCGAGCTCGTCGTACGCGGTGGGGTCGACTTCCCGGAACGGAATGGCCCGCCATGCGATCCGACCTTCCGGATCGATGATGAACACGTTGCGGCTGCGGGCAGCGCCATACTGCTTACCGACTTCGCCGCCCGGATCACTGGCGAACAAGAACGGAAAATCCTCGTCGCGGGCCCAGTCCGCCTGCGCTTCGGCTTCGTCGCCGTTCACGGCCAGGAGAACGACCTCTTCGCCCTCTCCAAACAGACGTGCGTACTGATCACGGTACGCTTCCATTTGAATCGTTCAGCCAGGTGTCCGGACCCGGTAGAAGAAGGCGAGAACGACCGTCTTGCCCCGGAAGTCGCTCAGGCGCACCGCTTCCGGTAGCACACCGGCGCGAGACGCGCCCACGAGCTCGAAATCGGGCGCCTCGACCCCCACTTCGAGCGGCCCGGAGGCCTGCCCGGCGGCAGCCGCTGGCCACGCGAGGCCAAGGGCGGCAATCAGTCCCAACATCTTCAGCATTCGATCTCCTCGAGTACGTGATAGGGTACGAGGGTCTGAATCTAGAGTGGTAGGACCGTGGGCGCACACCAGCCCGAACCAGGTTGTGAAACCGGCCGGGCGCCTCTGACGTAGGTCCCTTCGAAAGTGGCCTCGCGATGCGCTCAACCCTTTTGTGAGAATCGAGCGTCTAAGGCGTGAGACCGTGAGAGTGTGCTGCGCGGCCGGCAGGGCCGGCAGCGGCGTTCGGACGACGATGCAGAAAACGGGGGCGGAAGATGCAGAACGGGACACCTCTGATCCGGCTGGAAGGCGTGCAGAAGCTCTTTTTCACGGAGGAAATGGAGACGCATGCCCTGGCGGACATCCACCTGGAGATTCGTGACGGCGAATTCGCCGAAGTGATGGGGCCGTCGGGGTGCGGGAAATC
>JABDQB010000197.1 GCA_013042495.1 Gemmatimonadota bacterium | reverse complement strand
CGTAGCGACATCTCATAGACGCCGGGTCGGTCGACCTTGAGATCAACACCGAAGATCCCCGGACGAGACGCACCGTCGCGAAACTCGAGGACGCGACCGTCCTTGTCGCGCAACACAACGGCCGCCTGGCCTTCGGAAAGCGGGGAAAAATCATTGAGGTCCGTCACGTGGATTGCGGATCGTCCCGACTCGCCGGCGACGAAGACCGGGTATTCCATGAAGAGCTCGGAGCGGTCGGTCCAGCGCGTCACCGCAACGGTGGAGCGTTCGCCGTCGGCATGGCCGCCTGCCTCATCGTGCGGGTGGCCGTGGTCCTCGGCTGCGCCAGCGTCCGGCTGGTCGTGCGGATGACCGTGGTCCTCGGCCGCACCAGCGTCCGGCCGATCGTGCGGATGACCGTGGTCCTCGGCCGCACCAGCGTCCGGCTGGTCGTGCGGATGACCGTGATCGTCGTGGGATTGATCGTCGGCTTGATCGTGCGAATGGCCGTGATCGCCACACGCGGACATCAATCCGACCACGATCACCAGGAAAAGGAACGTGTACGTGCGTTTCATGGCTTGACCTCGTTTCCTATGGCGCGATTCCGGTCGATTTCGGCGACCTTCGCCGTGTAGCGTGTAGCGAGCGCTCGCAGCCGCATCGTCAGAGACGTGCGGTGGGCGTCAAGCAGTTCCAGGATCCCGCTCTCGCCCTCGTCGTATTGCAGTCTGGCAATCCTGTTCAACTCCCCCGCACGCGGCGCGATGTCCTGGCCGTATCGGTCGGCGGCCTCTCGGGCTGCGTGCTCCCGCGCCACAGCCGTTTGAACTTCCGATCGGATGCGGCGCGTCAGGATCTCGGTTTCCAGCTCAACTCGTTCGCCTGCCGCCGCTGCACGCGCCGATTCAAAGCGACCTCGGCCGAAGAACGGCAGGGGCACGCTCACCGCCGCGATGTATCCCGTGTCGGACAGGCCGAGCGCTTCGGTTCGCTTCCATCCCGCAGTAAGCAGCGGTTCGGGAAATCGCCGCCGGCGGGCCGCGCGGTACTCTAGGTCGAGACCCTCGCGCTCCGCAGACAACGACTGGAGGTCCAGGCGTTGCGCGACGGCGATGTCGGTAGCCTGCTGGGCGTCGAGTACGGAACCGGCTGGTTGCAGATCGCCTTGCAGTGAGGCCGCCTCCATATTCAGAGCGGCGTCGAAGAACGAGCCGAAGCGCGACCTCGCGGCCGACAGTGCTGCCTCGGCTTCGACAATCGCAATCCGCAGGTCGGCCAGCTCCTGCTCGGCCCGCAGGACGTCGTACCCTGAGCCCTCTCCCTCAGTCTCGCGGGTTTGGAGGATCTCGACGGTTCGCGCGAGAAGGTCGCCGCCGTCGCGGAGTGTCTCCAGCGCTCGCTGGCGGTACAGGACGTCGTGAAACGCTTGCTTTAGCGCGTAAACATCGCTCCGCAGGTCATTCTCGGCACCGATGGCGGCAGCCGAGGCGGCGAGCTCGGCGCGATCGTTGAGCAAGCCGCGCCGGCCGGTGATCGGAAGCTCCTGCTGGAACGTCAGGAACTCATCGCGAACGCCAGCGGCGTCCTCCACCTGATAGGCGATGCTGGGATTCGCGACGCGTGTTTCGACACGAAGCTCGGCATCGACGGTTTGCTCGATCACCGCAACCCGTCGCGCCTGGGGACTCTGCTCCAGGAAGATTCGGATCGCCTCGGGCTCGGTCACGGCACCCGAGCCCTGCGCGACCGAAATCGATAACAAGACAAGAACGAAGGCCACGCGGGCCCTCCAGGACCACTCCATGGGCGGACTCCTCTCCGATCAATCGGTTTTTCGGAATAGAGAAAGCAGCATGCCGGACGGCATGCCGATGGAGGGTCAGGCGGGAGGAGCTCTCGAAGGAGTCGGACGTTGTTGGGGTGGTCCTCTAAGCTGATTGGGCACTTCGCTTCGGCCTGTGGACACACGATTCGGCGCGTCGAACGTCGCCCCGACTGCGATCATCACTGGCAAGACGCGAGGCCCCGAATCAAGCGAGCGCTGCGCGGTCACGGTCAAGTACAGGGCATCGCCCTCGTGGTGGCCGACGTGCCGGGCCTCAAGTTGGGGCTGGCTGTCATCGGGCGGCGAGTGGTCCTGGTGGCCCGTCGGTTCTTCCCGTGAGTCTCCCACGTGGGCGTGGTCGAGATGCAGGCCGCGCATCTCCTTGTGGTGGTCAGCCGCCTCGTGGACGTGCGCAAAGCCTGCCACCACGCCGTACGCGAGATAGGCAACACAACAGCCGAGAGCGAGAAGCTTACGCATCCGGGTGATCATAAGGCTTGGCTTACTCCGTGACAAGTACCGGGCCAAGCGCCACCCGGACGTGGCGTCATCTGCTCGGTGGCTAACGAAAGGGGCGACGGATCAACGTTTATTTGATTCGTCGCCCTTTTCTCTTTAACAGAGAGTTACGAGGAGTGCTCTACAGTCCGACAGTTATGGATTCACCCAGGTAGACACCTGATCGTGTCCGTGGCGATTAACCTTGAACGGTTGAGCGACCGCTTACTCCTTTCATGGCGAGCTCCTAGATCTCGACATCGACGCGCTTGGGCGCGAATCGGCTGTAAAGCGTGGGGAGGACCAGCAGAGTCAGGAGTGTCGAGGTCACGAGCCCTCCGATCACGACCGTCGCCAGGGGCCGCTGCACCTCGGCGCCCGCACTGGTTGCCAGGGCCATCGGAATAAACCCGAACGACGCGACCATTGCCGTCATCAGCACGGGTCGCAGCCGAGTTCGTGCGCCCTCTGCCGCTGCGAGGTCCGGGTCGAGGCCCTGCGAACGCTTCTCCTCCACATAGGAGATGAGCACCACGCCATTGAGAACTGCGACGCCGAACAGCGCGATGAAGCCTACTCCTGCCGATATGGAGAACGGATAGCCTCGAAGCGCCAGCGCAACGAGCCCACCGGTGATCGCCAGCGGGACGTTGAAGTAGATCAGGGTTGCCAACCGGGCGGATCCGAACGTCGAGTACAGCAGCACGAAGATCAGCAACAGCGCCAACGGTACCAACACCGCCAGGCGAGCCGACGCGGCCTGCAGGTTTTCGAACTGACCACCCCAATCGACCGTCCAGCCGGGCGGGATCTCCACGTTGCTCTCGACCACCTGCTGCGCCTCCGCAACGAATGAAGCGAGATCACGCCCGCGAACGTTGGCCTCTACGTTGATTCGGCGACTGATCTTGTCCCGGCTAATCTGAGCCGGGCCATCCTCGACCGTGATCTCGGCGATCTGAGTCAATGGAATCAAACGTCGCGATCCTCCGGGCGCCACCGGCGGGCCGGCCACGCGGAGATCACGGATACGCTCGAGGTCCTGTCGGACACTGTCCGAAAAGCGTAGTTGCAGGGCAAAGCGCTTCTGACCCTCCAGCACAACACCGGCGCCTTTGCCCCCGACGGTCTCGATGACGTCTAGTACATCCTGCGCGTTGATGCCGTACCGGGCGACGGCCTCCCGGTCGACCTTCACTCGAAGCACGGGCAGTCCTACGGTCTGCTCCGCTTTGACGTCAGCTGCCCCGGGGATACCCTGCAGCGCGCGGACGACGTCGTCGGCCGTGTCCTTCAAGAGCGCGATATCGTCGCCATAGATGTGGACGGCGATATCCGAACGTACCCCAGAGATCAACTCCGCGACGCGGAGTTCGATCGGTTGCGAGAAGCTGACGACGGCTCCCGGGACGTGCGTTTCCATGGTTTCGCTGATGGCGAGGACCAGTTCCTCTTTGCTCTTGAAGCGCCACTCCTGTCTTGGCTTGAGGATGATGTAGGT
>JABDQB010000153.1 GCA_013042495.1 Gemmatimonadota bacterium | reverse complement strand
CATCTCCACCGGTGCCACGGGATCGCGTTGGTCCGCAGGGATGAAGAAGGCGTAGGGCGGCGCCTCGCGGTGCTGCTCGGTCACGTCGCGAGCGGCCTGGTAGCGATTGAAGAGCAGGTCTTCCTTGTACTTCGCCGCCACGTCGAGAACCGAGACCGAGGCGGTGAGCATGTAGTCGATGGCGTCGCGGATCCGCCACCAACCCCCTTCCCACGGTGATGCGTACAGCGACTGAGGGCGCAGATCACGCCGGTTCTGCGGGAAGTCGTTGACGGTGTAGAAGTGGGGCGTCGCATAGCGGTACAGAGCGGTCTCGGTGAGAAACGACGCCACGTTGTGGAAGTTGTTGGCGTGGTCGATGAAGCCCGGGTACCAGTTGTCGAAGGCGTTGCCCATGTGCATCGCGCCCTTCTGCCCGCGCTCCTCCAGAGCCTGCGCCATGGCCATCCCAACCAGGTTGACCGTGCGCCACATGAGAGGGTGGACGTTGGGGCTGATGGGCTCGGCGAAAGGCGGAATCCTGATAGGCGTCGGGAAGGGTGCCGTCTGGTGATGGTTGTAGATGATCTGCGGCTCCCAGTGCCGATCCACCCTCGTCACCACCCGCGACTCGATCTGATTGATCATGTAGCCGTCGCGGTTGTTGTCGTGCCCGATGTACTTCTGATAGAGGAAGGGCGCCGAGGACACCTCGTACGGTGAACCGACATTGGCGTTGTACCAATCCGCTACCATCGTCTGGCCATCGGGGTTGATGCTGAACCAGAGGACCAGGATCACGTCGTCGAGGATGGCGGCGATCTCCGGGTCATCGTCGCCCGTCACCAGATCGTAGGCGAGCTGGATGGTGTGCTGGGCGTGGGCCACCTCGGTGGCGTGCAGCCCCCCGTCGATGTGGACGATGGCCTTGCCCTCACGGGCCAGCGCTCGGGCATCGGCGTCGGTCATGCCCGGTTCGGGATACGCCAGGCGGCGAGCGATCTCCCGGTAGCGCTCCGCATCTCGGATGTTCTCGGCCGAAGAGATGAGTGCCAGGTACCACGGGCGACCGAAACTGGTGCGCCCCACCTCTTGGAGCTCTACGCGATCCGAGGCGTCGGCAAGCCGCTGGAAGTACTCGAGGGACTGCTCGTAGGTGGCCAACTGGAAGTCGGCCCCCACGGGAAAGCCCAGCACCGACTCCGGAGTGGGGATCTGGGCCGTGGCCGACCCCGGTGAGAGGGTCGTGGCGAGGACGAACGTGACGAGTGCGGCGGCACGTGCTGCGGGCATTTCGACGTTCCGTAGTGAGGTGCTCGAATCGAGGGTCGCGAAAGGTGCCCTGCCGGAGCGCCTCAGGCCACCCCGACTCCGGCCTCTGCCGCCTCTCTCTTCTTGACCCTATGTAGGAACCCATCTATATACATTTCCAGCTATGTATAAATCGACCTATGTACGGTCCGTACTCCCCCACCCGGGCTCGGAGCTGTCATGACCCGTTCATCGACCCCCCTCAGCTACAACGCCGCGCTGGTGCTTCAGGCGCTTGCCCAGGGATTCGGATACGGCTTCGAGATCATGCGGGCGGCGCACCTGCCCAGTGGAACCGTCTACCCCTTGCTCAGGCGACTCGAAGCCGACGGCCTGCTGGATTCGAGTTGGGAGGACGCCGAGGAGGCGCGGGAAGAAGGCCGTCCCCCCCGGCGGTACTACAAGGCGACCCGGGCCGGTCAGGCAGCGCTGGCCGAAGCGCGCGAGCGTCTTCGTGCCCAGCAGGCACTGTTCCAGTCCGACACGGCCGTGGAAGAGGCATAGGGAGAGAACGGGAGGAAGATGACGATGAAGTCCCTACTCGCACTGGCCCGCCTCGTGGTCGCCATCGCTTCGGGCCTGGCACCGGTCTCTCGGCGTGCCGAGATGCGCGCCGAATGGAATGCCGAGTTGGTCCGGGAGGCGAAGCGCGGAAGTGCCGCCTCTGCTCTATGGGCCTCGTTCGGAGCCTTCTCCGATGCCCTGGCCATGCGGCAACTCGCCTCAGGCGGAAGCTCCCCCGGCGTGGTGACCGATCTCCGCGTCGCGTTCCGAAGCCTCCGGCGCACTCCGGGCTTCACCAGCGTTTCGGTGCTCACCCTGGCCATCGGCCTGGGGAGCATGGCGGCCGTGTACACTCTCCTCGACCGCATCGTCCTCGATCCACTCCCATATCCCGAGTCGGACCGGCTCGTTCGGCTCCAGAACCAGGTGCCGGGCGTCGGCCCCGACGCAGTCTGGCACCTGTCCACGGCCCAGTGGGTTCATTTCACGGACCAGGCCACGACGTTGGACGAGGTCGCGCTGTACGTGGGACAAGGCGCCAACGTCGTCACCCCGTCGGGCCCGGAGCGCATCAGTTCCGTACGCGTCACGTCCAGCATCGTCTCGCTCCTCGGGCTAACGACCCACACGGGCCGAGCCCTGACCGAGGCCGACGACGATCCGTCTGCCCAGATGACCGCCATGATTTCCGACGGCTTCTGGCGTCGGGCCTTGGGTGCCGACCCTTCCGTGGTGGGTCAGACGCTCGCCATGGGCACTGCGGTGATCGAGATCATCGGCGTGCTGGAGCCGGGTGTCACGCTGCCCGGCTGGTCGGCTCCACCCGACGTGTGGACTCCACTCCAGATCGATCGAGCAGGAGGGTTCGGCAACAGCCACGTGTACCCCGCCATCGCGAGGGTCGCCACCGGTTCGTCCGTCGAGGCGGTGGCAGAGGAGGCCGGGCGGCTCCAACCGCTCCTCGTGGACCGCTTCCCGGACGCGTACGGCGAAACGTTCTTCCAGCGCTACGGCTTTCGAACCATGGCA
>JABDQB010000151.1 GCA_013042495.1 Gemmatimonadota bacterium | reverse complement strand
CCGCCGGAGATCCACGCCTTCGACAACGACTTCGACTTCTGCCTCGATTGCGACACGTGGGAATGCCGCGAGCGTATCGCATCGCTCGCCCACCCACCGCCCACGAAGACCGAACGGAGCTCGGAATGGAAATCCTGAACGACATCTCGAGGAATCTGATCGCCGGGGACGATGCCAAGGTTGCCGAGCAGGTGGCTGAGGCGATCCGATCGGAGGTGCCCTCGGCCGAGATCCTCGACGACGGGTTGATAGCGGGCATGGCCGTGGTGGGCGACCGGTTCAGGAAGCACGAGATGTTCCTGCCGGAGGTTCTCCTGTCCGCCCGGGCCATGGCCGCCGGCGTCGCATTGCTGAAACCGCTCCTCATCGCCGAGGAAGTGCCCAGTCGCGGCAAGGTGGTTCTTGGTTCGGTTCAGGGAGACCTGCACGACATAGGCAAGAACCTGGTGGGGATCATGCTCGAGGGAGCGGGCTTCGAGGTCGTGGACCTGGGCATCGACGTTCCGGCCGATAAGTTCGTCGACACGGCCGTCTCCGAGGGGGCTTCGGTCATCGGTGTATCCTCCCTTCTCACGACGACGATGACGCAGATGAAGGGAGTGGTGGACCTGGTGGACGAACGTGGCCTCTCCGGTCGGGTGAAGGTAATCGTCGGCGGCGCGCCGCTCTCCGCAGAATTCGCTCGATCCATTGGAGCCCAGGGCTACGCATACGACGCTGCCAGTGCCGTCGAAAAGGTCATGGCCCTCATGGGAGAGGGTTGAAGCCTGAAACACGTGGGTCCCGGAGGGGCTCACCTGGCACTTTCCGCGTCACCCATGAGCTCACGGGGACTCCGGTCAGCCGGCCCGGGACATCCTTTCGAACACAGCCTCCAGGTCCGCCCGAGCCAGTACGCGACGTCCCTCCGGAATCCCACTGCCCCAGAGAACGAGTCGGATCTGCCCATCCGCCAGCTCGATCCCGGTAATCCGGCCGTCGTGGAAGCAGCAGCAGCCGGAATTGAACAGGTGGGGCCCCGGTGACTCGCTCTCCCGCGGTGGCCCGCATGGCGCTTCGTCGCCGAGCCAGCCCCGATCCGTGCAGTCCGAAACGATCTCGTCCCAGAACAGTTCGTCCTCGGCCCGGCCGCGTATCTCCTCCATGTCCAGGCCGAGGCGTCGCTCCAGCTCATCGACGATCGCGACGGATGCGAACACCGGACGGTGCGTGTGTCCCGCGACCAACAGGACGTTGTCCTGTCCGGACGCCCAGCGCCGCATGGCCCGGTGATGCTTTTCCCTCACCTTCCGGTTCTTGGAAGGCGTGTTTCGGGAGACCGCCGTCAGGTGCTGAATCGGCTTCCAGACGAACCGCACCGTGAAGCGGGCCAGGAACGCGAGACCGTCGCTCATGCCCGTCCCCTGGTGCCCGTGGACCAGGAAGATCGACCCCAGGCTGTGGTCCCCGCGCCGGACATCCAGTAGCAGGGACTCCCTGACTTCGAGAGGTGCGCCCGGGTGCAGAGGACCGAGTTCGTGGCGCACGGCCGTGGGCGACGCCCATTCCTCGTCGTGGTTTCCCCAGAACCGAATCAGGCGACCTTCCTGGTGAAACCCGCTCTCGGCTGAATAGACGTCGGCATATGACGAGAAGACCGCGTCGATCCGGTTCTGCCAGAGCTCCTCGACATCGCCGAGCAGAGCCAGCGTGTAGCGCTCCCGGTCATAGTGGGCGAGAGCCCGGAGATACGCGTCCTCACAGCGACGGAAGTCGTCGGCCCGGTCCCGCTTTCCACGGTGCATGTCCGACAGGATGATGAGCCGGTCGGCATCAGGGTCGAACGGGGTGGCCGGCCGGCCGCGATGCCCGGTAGCACGTCGTGCCCGCCGCAGTGCCGCGGACAGCCCTGCGGCGACTCGCGCGTCGTAAACGGTGGGACCGGAGCGCACCCCCCTCTTCCGCATTAGCCCTCGCCTCAGTCGTGGTGGTCAGCCGCCTGCATCTCCTCGGCCCCCGCGAGCTTGCCGGCAAGCGCTGTCGGATCGTGGATCAGGACCGGAAGATGCTGCGGGCAGATGCCGATCATCACACCCCGATACTCGATGCGCACAATCGGAACCTCATCCGAAGTCCTGGAGCAGGCGACAC
>JABDQB010000189.1 GCA_013042495.1 Gemmatimonadota bacterium | reverse complement strand
GTATGGGCCCGCACAGACCAAAAGTGCCCCTGCCGATCGTCCAACCGGTCTCCCGCGAGGTTCTCCACAGCGAACGCGGCATACGCGAAGTCCGGTGGCAGCTGATAGTTGCCGACGAATCGTCCGTCGCCGTCGGGCTCCAGGACCAGCTCATCGAGCGTCCCGAGGACTCCGCGCGGGGGCTCGTCATCGGACTGGCGCAGCCGCAGCCGCAACCTCAGAGCCGTTTCCCCCGTCAGCTCCACGCCGGGTCTGTACTCCACCCGAATCCGTTCGCCGGGGACTGGCTGTGGGGGGAAGAACTTGAGCTCGCTGGCGCCGGCACCCACCTCGGGCGTGAGGGTGAGGCTCGCCACGCCCAGGCCGACGATGATCGCTGCGGCCGCGGCGGCCGGCAGCAACCGGCGCTTGCGCCGCGAAGACGGCGAAGCGGCCGGGAGAATGACTCGGTCACCCTCGGAGCGGTGCTGCAGGACCTCGGCCAGTAGGTTCTTCGGCGGGCTCGGGTGCTTCATGTCTCGGCCAGCCTCGCCCAACCGGCGAACGAAGGACAGGCTTTGCGGGCACTTCGAGCACGAGACGACGTGCGCCATCACCCGGGCCCGGGAGTCGGCATCCAGCTCGCCATCGGCCAGCCGATTCAGCTGGTGCCACGCGGGGTGTCGTCTCAAACCGATCATCGGTTGCCTCGCAGTATGTCTCTCAGTCGCTTTCGCGCCCTGTGCAGGCGGACAGCGGCCGCGCTCCTCGTGATGCCCAGCAGGTCGGCGATTTCTTGATACGAGAGGCCTTCCAGTTCCCGTAGAACCACGACCGACCGCAGATCCGGACTCAATTGGTTCAACGCCCTCTCCAGCGTGAGCCGATCGACAACCGCCTCTTGTTGTGCCCGGACTGCGATTCGCGCGAAGTCTGGCAGCGCCACTTCGCGACGCCGACGCTGCGATCGCAGACGCATTTGCGACGTTCGGACGGCTACTCCGCGCAACCACGTCGGGAAAGACCGTTCCGGATCGTACCGTTGCATGGCTTCGGGCAGACCGAGAAATACGTCGTGGCTCACGTCGTAGGCATCGGCAGGCGAACCTGTGAGCCGAAGTGCGATCCGGTACACGTCGTCCGCATACCGTTCGTACACCTTCTTCAGAGCATCCGCCTCGCCGCGCCGCAGGCGCGACAGCAGGTCCGGGTTCGGGTTGTTTTCGTTCACGCTTGTCCGTCGGTCGTCGACCCGATGGTGCAGCCGGGGCTTCAACAAGATCTCAACCGACTCCACTGGTGTATTTGCCGCTCGACCCTCGAATGTTACCGTTGTCGTCGTCGCCACTCTGGATGGATGCGTACAGTAAGAGTTAGGTTCAGCCTCGCATCCTACACGGGGAACCGGGCCACACCCGAGCGCGTTTACCCGGAACATAGTCACGAGGTCGGTTTAGGCCGACTTCGAACACCTGCCGCCTCGGGGATGTAACAATTCGAGCTCTGGTTGCATAATACTAGATACGAGGCGACAAGAACTCACCGGCGACGAAAGCCCGATCATGAGCGAGCGAAGAGTACCGACCTGGTACGCGGCCACCGGGCTGCACGGCGAAAACGCTCGCGTATACGAAGCCTTCCAGCGTTTCCTGCACAACCTGCCTCTCTCCTACACGGAGTTGGCCGAGCAGGTTGGAGTCTCTCAGCCCGCCGTCAGTCGGTGGGCCAGCGACGTTACACATCCGTCGCTTGGCGAGATGTCAGAAGCCGTCGAGATCGTGCGGTCCAGGCTCGACGAAATCAGCCGTGAAGCGGAACGCTTTGCCGAGGTCCTCCGTCTTATCGAGGAGGCGATGCGGCTGTACGACCTCGAGGAAGCTGGGCGCGCCGATCTCGATCCTCATCAGCAACGCATTACCTCACGCCTTCGATCGGAACTCGATCTCGGCGCCTGACGGTCTTGCGCGGACGGCGATAGTGAAGCCGGCTCGCTTCCAAGCCGAACGAGTTCATGCTCGCGTCTTGCATGATTCCATACATGCGGAGTTATGCACGTCGATCGCGTCGGGCCTTTCTCGGTAACGCCTCCTTTCCCAGGTCTCCGTGTCAGCGCGTTAAGTTGTTGATTAGCAGTCACGTATCGGGTTTCGTACTCCCGTCAGCCACCCGTCCGGTAAGGGCGGGAACACCCCTTGCCCCCCGCCTTCCATGTTGATGTTTCGCACGCCTTGCGGCGGGTGAACGCCCGGGGCGGAGCGCGTTGGCGGCTCAGACAGGCGCCGCGACTCAATGGGAGAGGTAAGGGAAATGAAGCGCACACTTCTGACGGCCCTGGCGCTGGCTCTGATGATTCCGAGCGTGGCGAAGGCGCAGACTTCGGCGGGGGGTACGGTCCAGCTCAACGTAAACCAGATGCTGTCGATCAACTACCAGAACCCGAACGCCGTGACGTTCACTCCGGTGCAGGCCGACTTCGACGCCGGCCTGATCGACGGTGCGACGGCCGAGCTTCGGACCAAGGGGAACACGCCACACGAGATTCTCGTCAGCTCCAATGCTGCGGCCTTCACGTACTTTGGTTCCGTCACCCCGGCTCCGGTCAAGTCGTCGGCTGACTTCCAGTGGAAGGTGGGATCGGGCGCCTACGTCGGGATGAGCACGACTGCTGCCTCTGTCGGCACCTACAATCGTGGCGTGAATCTCACGACCGTCGATTACCAGCTCCTCCTCGACTACGTGGCCGATCCAGAGGGTCAGTATGACCTCGCGTACACGTACGAGGTGGTACCGAACTGACGCCGGGCATCATGAGACCTGAATCAGGCCCGGTTCGGCTGCCGTTCCGATACCTGGCGGCGCTACTGGCGCTGCCGGGTATCGTCGGTATGGGACGACCCGTTGCCGCGGTCGGCCAATTCTCCGTGAGCCCCGTAATCCTTCCGATCGCTCATAGCCCGGAATCGACAGAGGCGACCGTCATGGTCAGGAACAATGGGGCCTCTCCCCTGCAACTCAGGATATTCGCCGCTGATTTCGACCAGGCGATCGATGGCAGCCACTCGACCTATGCAGCCGGCTCGCACGACCACAGCTGCGCCGATCGGCTCGAGATCGTGCCGGATGGACTCAGCGTCGCCGCAGGGGTGACACAGCCGGTGACGTTTCGGCTGCGACCGGGAGTCGACGCTGATTCGACGTGCTGGTCGCTCGTGTTCATCGAGAAGCCCCCACCCGAAGGCACCGGGCCGCGTGCGGGCCTGCGAATCGGGGTGAAGGTATACGGGCTGTCGGCTGAAGGCGGCGAATCCGCAGAGATCACGGCGGCCTCGGTTCGTGATGGCAAAGGAGAGGTCGATGGTCGCGTGCTGGAGTTCACGGTCGACAACCCTGACGAGTGGCCGGTCCTGGCGAGAGGGACCGTGGAGGTGCGGGACTTCGACGGCGGGCCTCACGGCGTGATAGCGGTGGAGGCGTTCAGCGTGCTGCCGGAACACGAGCGGACGGTACGCGTGCCGCTCGAAGCCAAACTCACGCCGGGCCGTTATCTGGCGATCCCGGTTCTCGAGTATGGGGACGATGGCCTGATGGGCGCCCAGGTCGCGTTTCGCGTCGAGTAGAACGATGAAATCGAGTCTGGGGAGATTCCAGGCTTTCATCACCCTCGCGGTGCTGCTGGTCACGCCGCTGGCGGGATCGCCCGCGGTCGCCCAGGTGTGCGGCAGCGCATCGGGACGCTACGTGGTGAGGGTGCAGCCAGGACTGCTCCTATTCCCTACTCCCACTCTCGATGACTTCGCCGCAGGCTGGATCGAGCACGGCCCGGTCGAGGTGACCGTCCGGCCGCGAGGCGGGAAGAACCGGCCCTGGGTACTCTGCCTGCGCGCCGACAGTCCCGATATGGGCAGCGGCAAGCCGATCTCGGATCTTCAGTATCGGTCGGACAACCAGGCGACGTGGACATCGATCACGTTTGGAGACCAGACTCTCGCACGGGGGATTCAGGGCTCGCGGATCGCGATCCAGTTCCGAATTCTTCTCGACGAGTCCACCGACCCGGCTGGCTCGTACAGCGCTGACTACACCGTCACAGCTTCCCGGCCGTAGGC
>JABDQB010000188.1 GCA_013042495.1 Gemmatimonadota bacterium | reverse complement strand
CGGCACCGCGACCATGGAAGTGTCGACCGAGAACTGGAGCCGCGCCATGGAGATGCAGATGTGGTCTCTCGGCACGGACCACGCGCTGGTCCGCATCCTCTCCCCCCGCAAGGACGCCGGGACCGCGACCCTGAAGTCCGGCAACGAGATCTGGAACTACCTGCCGCGGGTCGACCGGACCATCAAGATCCCCGCTTCCCTGATGAGCGCCTCCTGGATGGGTTCCCACTTCACCAACGACGACCTGGTGAAGGAGAGTCGCCTCATCGAGGACTACGAGATCACCCTGGCGTTCGAAGGCGAACGGGACGGCGTCGCGGTATGGGAGTTCGACCTGATTCCGCGCCCCGAGGCCCCGGTCGTGTGGGGCCGGATCGCCTACCAGGTGAGGAAGAACGATACGATGCCGGTCTACGCGCGGTACTACGACGAAGACGGTGAACTGGTCCGCACAATGACGTTCTTCGACTACCGTCAACTTGGTGGGCGGCTGGTGCCGGCCGCGATGCGCGTCGTGCCCGAGGACAAGCCCGCGGAGTACACCGAGGTCCGGTACTCGGAGCTCGAATTCGACGTGGACCTCGACGAGGGTTTCTTCTCTCTCCGCCGCTTGCGGGATACGAGGTAGGACGATGAAGGGGGCGTGGTGGAGGATCGGCTGGCGCAACCTGGGACGTAACCGGCGCCGCACCCTGATCACGGCGATCGGACTCGCGCTCGGCTACCTGGCGGTGGTGGTGATGGCCGGCCTGTCCAGAGGCCTGGTGTCCGAGATGATCGATAACGGCACCGGCATGCTCACCGGCCAACTGCAGGTGTTCGCCGAGGAGTACCTGCCCGACCGCGGAATCTACGAGACGATCGGAGGCCGCGAGGGTGTGGACGTCGAGGCGCTCGTCGCCCAGGTCGAGGCCGATCCGAACGTCGCCGCCTCCGCTCCGCGTGTGTACGCCGGAGGACTCGTGAGCACCGGGCGGGCGACGGCCGCCGGGGTGATTCTCGGCGTGGACCCGGAGCGTGAGCCCCTGGTGTCCCGCCTCCTCAGTCACATCGACGAGGGGCGCGCGCCCACCCCGGGCCATTACGAAATCGTGATCGGACGCGAAATGGCGCGGCAGCTGAACGCCGGGCCTGGTGACGAGGTCGTGGTCGTGGCGCCGGGAGCCGACGGTTCGCTCGGGAACGACCTGTTCATCGTGTCCGGCATCTTCACCACCACGATCACGGAGCTCGACCTCGGTCACGCGGTCGCGCCGCTCGAAGTGGTGCAAGAGCTGGTGGCGCTGGCCCCGGGGCGGATTCACGAGATCGCGGCGCGGGTGGACGATCCGTGGGCGGCCGACGCCGCGGCGGCCGCTGTCTCAACGGCCATGGGAGGAGGAGACGCGTCAGAAGTGGCGGTCCGCCCGTGGACCGAGTTCCGACCCGAGATGGTCGAGTACGCCCGGCTGGTGAGCAGCATGGAGTGGATGCTCATCGTCTTCGTGTTCGGCATGGCGATCTGGGGCGTGGCCAACACGATGCTCATGTCCTCGTACGAACGACGGCGGGAGTTCGCGGTCATGCTGGCCCTCGGCGGCAGCCCCGGCTTCATCGTCCGGTCGGTGCTGGCCGAGGCCCTGGTCCTCGGGGTAGTCGCGCTCGCCGCGGGCCTGGCCGTGACGCTGCCGATCCTGGCCTGGTGGAAGGCGGCCCCTCCCGACATGAGCTGGGTGTACGGAGGGTTCACGATGGCAGGCGGCCTGATGCGCCCGATCCTCCGCGTGGAGTGGCCGACGTCGATGATCTTCATCACGGCGGGTGCGATGTTCGTGACGGCTCTCGCCGCGGCCCTCTACCCGGCGTACCGCAGCGCGCGGGTGCCGCCGGCCGATACCCTGGCGGGCCGATGAGTACCCGGCGCCGCATCCGGCTGCGCCTCGCGCTTCGGAACCTCCGCCGGCAGAAGCGACGGAGCGTGCTCAGCGGGTCGGCGATGGTGCTCGCGATGGCCCTGCTCGTGTTCTCGCGGACGATCGCCGAGGGAGGGCTCGAGGACTGGATCGACTCCGGCGTCCGCATGGGCGGTGGCCACGTCGCGGTGCAGGCCCCCGAGTATCAGACCCGGCGCACGCTGGAATACCGCTTGAGTCCGGAGGTGCGAGCCGCCGTGCAGGACGCCCTCGGGTCTCCCGAAGTCGCGACGCGCCTGGTGGCTGCCGCGCCCCGCCTGATGGTGCAGGGGCTGGCGTCCTCATCACAGGCCGCCCTGCCGGCGGCCATCATGGCCGTCGATCCGGAACTCGAAAAGAGCTTCTCGGCCCTCGACGAGAAGCTG
>JABDQB010000174.1 GCA_013042495.1 Gemmatimonadota bacterium | reverse complement strand
GAGGAATGGACTGCAACGGTATGGAACGAAGACAGGCCAGTTCAGTCGCACTGAGGGGTGGAGCCAATGGGCCGGAAGATTACTATCTTCGATGCTCCGACGTTCACCACTGACGACGAACCCTGGCCCAACCATGCACATCGATCTGACGGGGAAGACCGTTCTTGTCACCGGGGCGAGCCGCGGGATCGGGCGGTCCCTGGCTGAGGGCCTGGCGGAGGCCGGGGCCACCGTGGCCGTCCACTTCAACCAGAGCCACGCCGCCGGCGGAGCGTTGGCCGAAACTCTCGGGCACGACGCTCGTGCCTTTCTGGCCGACCTGGCCGAGCCGGAATCGTGTGAACGCCTCTTTGATGAGGTCATCGGTGCCTACGGACGCCTCGACGTGCTCGTCAACAACGCGGGCATCGCGCTCAAGATCCCGTTCGGCGTGGCGACCGATGAATGGCGGAAAGCCTGGGACCTGACGATGGCCGTCAACCTGCGCGCCGTTGAACTACTGAGCCGGCTTGCGGTTCAGCATTTTCAGCAGCATGACGGCGGGCGGATCATCAACGTCGCCTCCAGGGCGGCATTCCGGGGCGACACCCCTGAGTACATGTCCTACGCGGCATCGAAGGGGGGCGTAGTGTCCCTCACGCGCAGCATCGCGCGCGCCTTCGGGAAAGCGGGTGTTTGCGCCTTCGTGCTCGCCCCCGGGTTCGTCCGAACCGAAATGGCCCAGGAGGCTATCGACGAATACGGCGAGGCACACGTCACAAGCGACCTTGCTCTCGACCGCCTCACCGAACCCGCTGATCTCACTCCGCTGGTCGTCCTCCTTGCCAGCGGTTTGGCCGATCACGCCACCGGAACGACGATCGATGTGAACGCGGGCAGTTACGTGCGCTGAGGACGTGCGCTAGCGATTCGCGTTTCGGTGGGAGCCTGAACCGTACACCTGGCGGCCGCGCCCGCGTCGCTACCCCTCACCCAGTCTGTGCGATTCGTCGCCTGGCTTCAGGGCGGGCCCCGCTCTTCGAGCGATCATCAGGGTCGCCGTGGCCGATCCGCTACCCAGGATTACGAAAATCGCCGCGTTGGCTATGGCGTCCGAGACGGACCAGGCCTGCCACGCGTTTAGACCAAGTACCCCAAACAGGAGAAGTCCGGCCCCAGCACCCAGCGCGGCGAAGTGGGGGAGCGAGAGCTTGTCGAACGCACGGCCGCGTCTGGTGAGCGCCAGGACGCCAGAGAAGGCCACACCGACCGGAAAGGCCCAGATTGCGCTTGCAACGACCAATCGGACTATCTCTCGGCCCGAATCGCCCCCGAGGAGCAGCCACGGGAGCACCGCGAACACCGAAGCGATCACGCCGACACCCGCGGAGAAGGTGAGTCCCATACCGATCATCCCACGGATGACCCTCAGCCAACGGGGCATAGACAGACTCCATGTGCGGTTAACTTTGCATCGCAAAGTAGACTGATAAACGGAGGATTGTCAACGATGGCTGGCGCGGACGACCCGCATATGCGACGCGACGCCATGGCTGTATGTTCGTCGCATGTCAGATTCCCGACACTACGACGAGCAGGAGATCGCCGAGATCCTGCGACTCGCGACCGAGGCCGACGAGGCTGGCCCGCCGCCCGCGGCTGGCACCGGCCTGACGCTCGCGCAGATCCAGGAGGTCGGCGGCGAGGTGGGCATTCCGGCGTCGCGCATCGAACGTGCGGCGCGCTCGCTCGAATCCGTTGAAACCTCTCCGCCGGCCCGCTTCCTCGGCGCACCGAGGTCCGTCGCACGCATAGCTCCCCTCGATCGACCGTTGAGCGACGACGAGTGGATGCGACTGGTCGTCATCCTGCGGGAGACGTTCGAGGCGAAGGGCACAGTCGAGGAGCTCGGACCACTTCGGACGTGGTACAACGGCAACCTCCACGTCCACGTCGAGCCGTGGGAAGACGGTCACCGGGTCCGGATGACCACGTTCAAGGGGAACGTCACCGAGTTGGCGATTCTGAGCCTGGTCTGCCTGGCGATGGCGGTGTTTACGGCGCTTGCCATCTACTCCAAGAAGGGGCTGGACGCGGGACTGTTCATTTCGGGCATGTTCGGCGCCGCGGGCCTCGGCCTGATCGGCTCGGCCCGGCTCGGTCTGCCGGCCTGGGCAGACAGGCGGGCCGCTCAGATGGAGGAGATCGCCGAGCGGATTCCGCTGCTGCTGGACGCGCAGGACGGGGACATTGGAGCGACATGACGCGAGATCCGCTAGACGAGAGCTTCCCGCTGGGCGACGGCGTGGCGGACGCGGCGGCCCACGTCGACTGCCCGTACTGCGGCGCCGAGGTGGAGTTGCCACTCGATCCGGGCGGAGGTGCGATACAGCGCTACGTGGAGGATTGCGAAGTCTGCTGCCGGCCCTGGCAACTCACCGTGCGTTGGGGTCCCTCGGGCGCCGCGACCGTGGAGGCGCGGACCGACGAGGGGTAGTCAGGAGTCCTTAACGTAGTGGCTTCACCTTGCGGCCTGCCGCGGAGTCTTCGATCAGTGCGGCCAGGCGACGTTCGCGAGTGGACTCTCGTTTCGCGCTCATGACCCAATGTGCCACTTGCTTCCGATATCCCGGCGGCCGTGACTCCCAGTCGCGCCATGCAGCGTCGTCCGCTCGAAGTCGGGCTACGTAGTCGGCGGAGAGCCCCGGTTTGATCGACTGTTCGAAGGAGTAAACCCCCGAACGATCTTCGGTGCGCCTCGAGTAGGCCGCGCGCCCTGGTGACGAAACCCTCCCGGATGCTGACAACACTTCGAATCGTTCGATGTTTCTATGGCTCCAAACGCTCTTCGCCCGCCTCGGTGTGAATCGGATCGTGTAGGCTTCGTCGTCGATCCGTTTCCGGATCCCGTCGATCCAACCGAAGCACAACGCCTCGTCGACGGTCTCCTCCCACGTGACGCTGGGCCGTCCAGTCGATTTCTTCCAATACCCCACCCACAGTGCCTCGGAAGTGGAGTGGTGCTCCTCAAGCCAAACTCTGAACAGCTCGGAGGTCGCGAAGTGCGTTACGTCACTCGGTTCCATCTTCGGCGCTCGGCTCAGGAAACGCTGTATTCGACGTCGCAACATAACGACATCGATGGAGCACCGATCTGCTCGATCTCGAGACGGACACGCTCGTTCTTTTCCTCGTTACGGCCCGCAATGCAGACGCTGGCGCCGGCTTTGGCGAGCCCGATGGCGATGCCCCGTCCGATGCAATCATTACCTCCCGTGACGATCGCCGCCCGGGGCAGACACGCGTTGCAAGGCGCGGTTCAACGTTCTCTGCAAATGTCTGCGCGGACAGGTGCAATTCCGCCTTAGAAAGCAGCTCCAGTAAGCTCGATTTTGGCACCCATTTCCTGCATGCTCTCGAAGAACGGACGGGGCTGCACGAACGCTGCCTGGGTCCACACACCGGGTCTTGGCGCGGCCAGCAGCTGACGCACCGCCGCAGCTGCCGAAATCGCAGTCAGCGCATAGGGGTCACGATGTGACACTCTCAGGTTGATCTGCCGCCCGTCCCGAGCCGTGCCCTCCAGCGATAAGGCAGCGTACTCCTCCGAAGAGGCAAACCGCCGCAGGCCCCACCAGAATAACCGTGACGCCGAGCGAGCGTGAATGCGGCCGAGCGCGAGCGCCAGAGGCAACAGCCCGTAGTCCACCCACGGGCCGAACCCGGCGATGAAGAACCCCGCTGATCGGAGTTCCGGCAAGTCGTTCACCAACTCGCGGACTTCTTCGAGGCACATCGGGACGCAGGAGGCAGGCCCGCCCCCATCTCCGAAGTCGAAACGGCGTGCGTGCCGATAACCCCTGGCCCATTCACCATCGAGGAAGATCGCGGGATCCATCGCCCGGAGCTCGGAAACGAAGTCGAGGATCGTCTCGGGAGCAAGATCCAGAGCACTCCAGCTAAGTGCGAATTTGCCGCCGACCCACGCGGAGGTAAGTGGAGACTCCTCGTTCACAAACCGGATCATCGCACCGGGAAGTCCTGGGTGAAGCCCGCCGTCGCCGACGACCGCAATCTGCCGCTTCAAACACTCGCCCTGGAGCGCCCGAAGCCTCGTCCACTTCTCCGGAGTGGACATGTAGATGCCCAGGTAAGACGTGCCGTTGTGAACCGCGCGCTCCGCAATCCGGGGCCCGTCCCGCCAGCTGCTCGTAGCTCCCACCACTGCATCGGCCGACTCGAGGACCGAATCAAGCCTGGAGGTATCGGCCAGGTCGAACGCCGACATGCTGATAGACCTGCCGGTATCCGATAGCGCCGACGCAAGCGCAGTCAATCGCGTCTCGCTTCGGCCGCAGACCACGAGGTCGATGCCGCGATCATCCAGCAACAGACGACTGATCACCCGACCGGTCTGCCCCGTTGCTCCAAGCACGACTACTCGCATTGCACCACGTAGCTCCAGCCGCATAGCGGTTTGGGATTTCGATGCCGCAGCCGTTGTACAATAGGGTGCGGTACCCAACAGGGCATGGCACCCCACCTTCCACGGGCGGTCAGCGACGGAACGCTCAAGCTCCGAGTGGTCGCCCTCGGCATCGGCCGGGTGCGACAACTTCAACAAGTTCGGAGATCAGCAAACAACGAGCCCCCGCTCGAGGTTGAGGACGAGGACGTCTGCTGGCCGATGGTCGGTTCGGGAGAGATCGACATCTTCGAACACCACAGCGACGGCGGGCCGGACCACTACGCTGCCCGGGCGATCAAGAATCTCGGATACTGCGGCGGAGGCGACTGGCAGCAGTTGATGCACGTTCAGGAAGCGGCGCTGGCTGAGTACCATGAATACGCCGTCGAATGGGACGGTAGAGACCTCCTGTTCCTTCTGGATGGTGCAGGGATCCACCGAAGCGACGGGCAGTTCCCCGAGCCGCTCTTCGCGGTGCTGAACTTCGCCAAGATCAACTCGTCTCCCATGACGGTGGAGACGTGGACGATGGAGGTCGACTGGGTGAAGCACGAGCGTCGTGTGGACTAGAGCGCGGGTCGGGACGTGCCCGCCTCGATACCTGGGATGACCGTCTCACCGCGTCAGTCGATGTTTGCGTGGCTGCCGTCGCAGAACGGAGCGTTCTCCGAGTGCTTGCAGCCACACAGGTAGGCCGTCTTCGTTTCTTCTGCCGTGAAGACACTTGGCGAGAGCTCGGTTCCCTTGTGCGAGCCGTCACAGAAGGGTTGACTGGACGACTCTCCGCAGGCGCACCAGGCATACCTCTTTCCCCCCTCGAGTTCGACGGCGTAGGGCTCCTTCTGAGCGATCCTGGGCTTGGACATGAGGTCTCCTTATGAGGGTGGTGCGCGAACCCGGCATCTCTCTGCGGCTGAGGACGAGCTTCATTCGACAATCGGCGCCGTGCCAACGGCCCCATCGGTAGGAACTGCCTCTCCATCTGTGTTCGATTCAGTGCCGAGTGCTTTGAGGCCTGCAAACTCGCCAGCCGCTATTCGTCGCTGTGCGTTTCGGTTCGCGAGCTTCATCAGTTGCACGGCACCCAGGGTCGCGACCGCCATTCCCGCCGGAATGAACACCAGCAGAGCCAACCCTTCCTCGGCCAGGGTGAGCCCCATAGCGAGCGCTATCCACCCCGCGAGCGCTCCGAGTTCCCACGGCAATCGACGCTTGGCCTTATCGGCGCAATTCTCGCAGACCAGTCGACCATGGATCAGGTAGGGGTCGCCCGACGATGTTTCGCCCCACGAAATGCGGCATGCACCACACTCGCCCCGCTCGTTCCTCCGGCGGCACCTCAGGCGGTCGATCGTCCATGCCAGCACGGCACTGGCGCCAGCTACGGCGGCAATGGCTAACACTAACATGCTCGACGCTCCTTTGATGGCCTCTCGCTCAATATCGTAAGATGAGGGATCATGTACCAAGCGAGGACCCCCAGGAGTCCGTAGAGGACGATCCCAGGCCACACGGGTTCGATGGGAAGCAGCCGAGCCGGCTCACCGGGCCTCGAGTTCGAAATCCAGCCGACCCCCTCATTGCCGTGGTCCCCACCTCCACTGCGGGCGAAGCCACGTACGACGGTGAACGGCCAGCCCGCCTTCAGAACCTGTTCTGAGCACCGGACCCCCGCCTGGGACGTTCCTGCGACGTACGCGCGACGATAGAGCCAGCCAGGGGAGGCATAGCCTGACGCTTCGGTCCAGTCGCCGCCCTCAGCCGGAAAGGAGAAGGCTAACGCGGCCAGCGTCTCTCCGTCTGACAGGGACGGCCCGAGAGACGGCGTTGCCGCCAGACCGACGAGTCCGAAGAGCGCGTAAGCGCAGAGGCCCGACACGACAAAACGAAGAACGATCCGTTTCATGAAGACGCCTACGTGTATCGATCCTGGCCAGTTTCTCTCCGCCCAGCGGTCGGCGCTGAGCTGCGCCGGCCTAGATTGATCGCCCATCCTGATCGCCGCGTTTGTTCCAGGTGCGTGTTAGACCGCGGACTCTTCGGGTGATGAACACGCTGCTTGCAGACTCGTTACTTGGGGACCCTACTCCAAGCACGACGCGCAATGCGCCACGTTCCTCCCTCCGAACGATGAGCGACGGACAGGTGCACTGCCTCGCTCGTCAACTGTGTCTCGTCCCCGGCGGCATCTCGGTATGTGAAAAACAACGAGCCACGGCCACGCAGGTAAGCCAGGTCGCCGTTCCCTTCCACCTCCTCCACTGTAATCTCGTACGAATGGACAGTGGTCTGGGGGCCATCGCTGGGCCACCAATAATCTCTGATGGCGGAGTCACCGATCAGCGGTGGAACCCCGGCGGGCATCAGTACGACCCCGGGCGCCAGCGTCGCCATCACAGCGGCGCTATCGTTGGCCAGCCAGCCGGTGCGATACGCTTCCTCAAGTGCCCGCACAGCCAACTTGTCCTCGTCTGTGAAACCGTCAGAGGGCGCACAGGCGACGAAGGCCAGTAGGGCTGCGGTGAGCAGGCTGCCGACGGCCAATTTGGACGTCTCGATGTTACAGAAGATCGTCACCGCCATTCTCGAGAACTCCTTGCACCGAGAGAGGGTTGGCATCACCCACGGACCGTGGATCCGCGCATCGCCTTGAATCCGTTTACCCGGTCGAACAGTCGTGCGGCCCTACTCCAGCAGGTTCGTGCTCAGCCCAGGTGGGGAGCACCGGACCCATGAGTGAGCCGCCGGACCGTTTTCGTCCCGTTCTGTCTCCTGTACCTCCAGCACCAGACGATTCCGAGTGAGTTCCGTTATTGCCAACAGGGCTGAACCGGCATCCGAGGCCGGTTGTTCAGCAATGAAGATGGCTCCCGGAACTCTGAGGGTTCTAGTCGCAACCGAGTCCGTCACAAACACGCCATCGTACTTGACCTCCCACGCGCCGTCTTCCCCTCGAAGCCAGAAGTATCTTCCCTCAGGAGTGAAGATGCGGAGCGACGACGAACAACTCCCCGGTTCACTCCAGGTGCCGGACAACAAGCGGTAATCCACGGGGCCTTGGCTGCCGCTTGCGCAAGCCAAGAATCCGACCCCAACGCAGAATGAAAGAATGGCCTTCAGCATTTGCCGATACCCAACGCCTCCCCCGCCGCTATTCTACCAAAGTCCGGCGCAAGAAGCTCTGTAACCGGGGCCATGAGTCGGCTCTTGCGGCCGCCGTGCCCGCCGCCGTACCGCCGAAGATCTGGCCAGCGTTCCGCTCCGCCGTGGTCACTGGCAGATAGTCCCAGAAAAGAAGATGCCCGGCGCCAGGGTATTGGAGATGGGTGACATCCGCCGCCGGATCCGATTCCAGGATTGTCTCCTTCACGGCTTCGGCCATTGAAGTTGCCGGCCATGAGCCGTCGTCCTCTCCTGAGACCAGCAGAACCGGAGCAACGATCTCGCTCACGGGGATCTCGGCGTTGTTTCGGATTGCGGGAGGAGCAGCCTCGAGGCTCTCCTCATAGAGGACTCGGAGTCGGAAGGGGGGGCCCCTCCCGAACATGGAACCGGCGACAGGGCCGATCGACCACGGGATCGCTGGCAGCGGCTCACCCTTCCAGGTCCAGGACGAGCGCGTTTCGGGTGGGCCGTCCGTGACCCCGGGCCAGACGTAGGCGGTGGGCGAAATGGCAACGACCGACGCGACTCGCGTCTCACGTGCCGCGAGGTTCAGGGCCAGCTCGGAGCCCTTCGAGAACCCGAGCACTCCGACCTCGCCGGTCTCGGGTTGGTCGAGCAACCACTCGAACGCTTCGACGCCGTATTCAAGAGGCAGCTCCACGAGGTCATCGGGACGGCCTTCATGGTTGAAGACGGCTACGGCGAGGGCCGCGACCCCTCTCGAAGCGAGGAGTGACGCCCGCCACTCCGCGCTCTCCAGGCCTCCATCAGAGCCTGCGAACACCACGACCCCCGGGAATGGGCCAGGTCCCTGCGGCCGGTAGTACGCTCCAACCAGGCCTGCCTCTTCGATTTCTTCGCGTAAGAGGTCCGAGGCGTCGAACCGCCGCCTGATCACCGCCGAGTCGACTACTACGCCGTCCACGATGAGCTCAAGCCGCGTGACGTAGTCGAGGGACGGTCGGTGAGCGATCTGAGCGCCCTCGACGGTCGGTGACGCAGACCAGAACAAGCCCATTTCGTCGACGCCCTCATACGAACCACCTGGGCTGGGCGCCACCTGCGTCAGATCTGCAGCGCCATCAGGGCCGGCGGTGAACTCTGCTTCAGCTTCCCAGGCGCGGTCGCGTTGGTCGAACGTAACCGCCCGGAGCGTGAAGAGTTGCCGCGGACCGACGCCTTCAACGACGACGCTCAGGCGCTCGTCGACCAACGCTGTCGATGGCGTAACCACCAGTGCAGGCACCGATGGACCGCACGCGCCCAACAGGAGGAGTGCGGCCGACGCGAGGACTATTTCCGCCCGGCTAGAAGCTCGTAAGAACGCAGGCCGTCCCACCGCTCGTTCCCTCCACTCTCTAGTGCCGTCACCTAACGTACTGCCGGCCAGCGGTGTGGCGAAGCCGCGTTCGACTGCATCAGCTTGCTAGGCGGCGGCCTCAACGACCATGGATGTGATTGCCTCCGTCGCGACACCACGACTACTCTGCGAAGTTCGCGATTTCTTCGGCGTATTCGGAGCCGAAGCCCAACGCTAGAACGAGCTCCGACAGCTGGGCCGCGTATGATGGATTTGCACCGGCAAGTGCGAGCTGCTGGGGCAAGTTGTAACAGTGTGCTTCTACGAGTTCGTGAGTGTCGAGCAATTCGACGCTGACGGTTTCTCGACGGTACTCGCGGACGCTCGGCTCAGAGTACAGCGCATGAGCCTCTTCGTCGGAGAGTTCCATGACGACTCCATACGCTTGACTGCCGTTAGCGGGCACCAGGCTCGCTCGATTGCCAATGTGGATTCGAAAGCCGGAAAGCAACGCTCGACCGACGGTAGCGGGCTGCAAGCCCTTCTCCGTAAGGAGCGACCGGTCCATGAACAAGCCGTAGAAGAATACCCGGACGCTCACGAGCTAAGCGTCTTCAGCGTCAGACCAGTGCGCGTGGACCATCTTCCACGCTCCGCGCACACCTGGACCTTGGGATCCACCATCGCGTACCTGTGCGGCAGCACTTGTCCCTTCATCACCGCCCCCGAGATATTCTCAGATGCGTCTAACGACCGGCGAGGAAGAAGGTCCTGTGTCCGGGCGATCCGAAAGCGTGCGTATCGCTCGGCAGCAGCTCGGTTCCGCACTAGAGAGCTTCGAATTTGGCCTTCATTCCGGCCATCCAGTTCATTCCTTCCTCTTTCGACTTGCCAGCGTTGGCGGCCATCACGTCCGCATGATCAGACTTGTAGTGCGTCTGCATTTGCTTGAACCACGCGTCGAATGCCTCGGCTGAGAATTCACTGTCGCATATGTCACAGGAGAGAGTCTTCATGATTCACACTCCATGGTTTTGCGTGTCTCGGTCAGCTGTTCTCGACGAACATCGCGATCGGCTCTAAGACACCGTGTGCGGCTTTCGCCGCAGCCATCTCGGTCGTCTCCATTGAGACCCTCATCGCGTCCATGTCGTGGACGTCGACGCCAACGCCAACTGTGTTTCCGCCATCGGCGCTGAGATAGTCAACGACATTCGATCCC
>JABDQB010000173.1 GCA_013042495.1 Gemmatimonadota bacterium | reverse complement strand
CGTTACGGGGATCACGGGGCAGGACGGCTCCTACCTGGCCGAATACCTGCTCGAGAAGGGATACGACGTGCACGGCACGGTGCGTCGGTCGAGCGTCGAGAAATTCGAGCGTATCGCACACATCCGGGACCGGGTCACGCTCCATCAGATGGACCTCCTGGACCAGCTCTCGATCATCACGGTGCTCGAGGAGGTCGAGCCGTGGGAGGTCTACAACCTCGCCGCGCAGTCGTTCGTACCCACGTCTTGGAACCAGCCACTCCTCACTGGCGAATTCACGGCTCTCGGCGTCACGCGCATGCTCGAGGGGCTACGCACGGTCAATCCCGACATCAAGTTCTACCAGGCCTCGTCTTCCGAGATGTTCGGGTTGGTTCGTCACTCGCCCCAAAATGAAGAGACGCCGTTCTATCCGCGCAGTCCGTACGGGGTGGCGAAGGTGTACGGACACTTCATCACGGTGAACTATCGCGAGAGTTACGACCTGTTCGCGGCGAGCGGCATCCTGTTCAATCACGAGAGCCCGCGGCGGGGCCTCGAATTCGTGTCCCGGAAGGTCACCGACGCGGTCGCACGCATCAAGCTGGGTCAGCAGCAGGTTCTCCACCTCGGAAACCTCGACGCGCAGAGGGACTGGGGTTACGCGGGCGATTACGTGGATGCGATGTGGCGCATGCTCCAGCACGACGAGCCGCAGGATTTCGTGATCGGCACGGGTGTGATGCATTCCGTCCGGGATCTCGCGCGCATGGCATTCTCGCACGTGGGCCTCGACTGGGAGGAGTACGTCTTCGAGGACCCGACGCTATTCCGGCCGGCGGAGGTCGAACACCTCTTGGCCGACGCCTCCAAGGCGAAGCGGCTTCTCGACTGGGAGCCGGTGGTGGACTTCGAGGACCTGGTCAAGATGATGGTCGATTCCGACCTGGCCGCGCTGTCCGGGAAGGACTGAACCTTCCTTGGCCTCCCGCACCGACCTCCGCCTGGCGCTCGGCGTGCTGACCGGCCTGTGGGTGACGGTCGGCGCGGCCGTTCCGGTCGGCTACGTCGTGCTGCGTGCTTTGAAACGGGCGAATGGCGGTACCCTGGGGCCCGAGCTGCTGGAAGGTCCGGGCGTGGTGCTGACTCTGCTCGCGGCGTACGGAGTGGCAGCGGCGATTGGCGGCTGGGCGGCCGGCTGGGTGGCGATCGAGAATCGCCGAATACTGACGGCCCTGCTCGCAACGCTCCACGCAGGTACATCGCTATTTGTTGTCGCCGCTGAGCTCTCGCCGTTGGAGCCCGGAATCACGCTAAGCCTTGCGGCCGCGGCGGTGCTGGGGACGATCGCGGGGGTGTCGGTCCGGGCGTGGCAGGTCGGCCGGTGGTCGCGAACCGCCATGGCCGAGTGAGGCAACGACCGTGACCCGCGCCGACGCCGGCATCGCGATCCGCACCGCCGGGCTCTCCCGTGAATTCGGCTCGGTCAGGGCCGTGGACGACCTCACCATCGACGTGTCTGCCGGGACGATCTATGGATTCCTCGGTCCGAACGGGGCCGGTAAGACGACGACGATTCGTCTCCTGCTGGGTCTTCTCGAGCCGTCCGCCGGCGAGGCTTCCGTTTTGGGCCAGGATGTCCGGAAGGGGTCTCAGGCGATCCGGGAACAGGCTGGCGTCCTTCTCGAGTCGGACGGTCTGTACACCCGCCTCACCGCCATGCAGAACCTCGACTACTTCGGCCGCATCGCGCGTCTACCGACGTCCGATCGCGAAGGGCGAATCCGGGACCTGCTGACCGCCATGGACCTATGGGACCGCCGCGACGGACGCGTGGCGGATTTCTCGAAGGGCATGCGTCAGAAGCTGGCTCTGGTTCGAGCGTTTCTCAGCCGGCCCAAGCTCCTGTTTCTCGATGAGCCGACATCGGGGCTCGACACCCCCAGCGCCGTGGCGCTCCGCCGGCAGCTCGTGACCCTGGCTCGCGATGAGGGCGTGACGGTGTTCCTCACCACCCACAACCTGCTCGAGGCGGAGAAGGTCTGTGACCGGGTGGCCGTGATCCGCCGCGGGTCGCTGCTGGCCGAGGGAAGTCCGCGGGAAATTCACGGCGGGCGCGCCCGGAGAGTGGCGATCGGTGGCACCGGCTTCACGGCGGACCTGGCGGCGCGTGTCGCCCGGCTACCGGCGGTCGAAACCGCCACGCTGGAGCCGGCCCGCGATACCGGCCGCGATCAAACCAGGATTCTGGTCGATCTGGAGCCGGGGACGGACGCATCGTCCTCCGTGCGACTTCTCGTCGAGGCCGGGGCCGAGGTCGCTTCCGTCGAGACCGCGCGGGAGAGCCTCGAAGACATCTTCCTGAAACTCGTGGAAGAGGAAGAGGCCGAGGCGGAACTGGAGGCAACGGAGCCGAGCCCATGAGCGATATCCTGACCGTCGCCCGAAAGGAGCTCCGCGAAATCGTCGGAGGTGGATCCGGCCGCAAGGTCCTTTTCCGGGAGCTGTTCTTCGTCTTCCTGTTTGGCGTGTTCTTCCCGCTCTCCCAGTCGGATGCATGGCGAAGCGGAGCTGTGCCGACGGTTTTCGTCTTCATGATTCCGCTGTTCCTGGCCGGGCCTTACATCGCGGACACCTTCGCGGGCGAGAGAGAGCGAAAGACGCTGGAGACGCTGCTGGCGACCCGTCTTCCCGATTCCTCGATCTATCTGGGGAAGATTCTGGCGGTGTGCACCTATGCCTGGGCCGTCACGCAGCTCATCGTTCTGGCGTCGCTCGTGGCCCTCAACCTGGCGGGCGGCGGGGCGGCAGCGAGAGTGCAGGCCGGCGGGTGGTTCGTGTACCCGGCCTCGGTATGGGCGGCCGCTCTCGTTGG
>JABDQB010000169.1 GCA_013042495.1 Gemmatimonadota bacterium | reverse complement strand
CGAGTACGCGTCGAATTCAGCGATCCCGAGCGGTGGGTTGAGCGCGTCAAGCCGCTGGGCGTCATGAGAGCTGATACGGAAGGCGTGAGGGTGGCCGGCGTTAGCGTATTGGAGTCTGCCCGCGGCGGGGTCCAGCACCGCGTAGCACAGCGTCATGTACATCTCGGTGGATTCGAGCTTGCGGACGAGTTCGCGGTGGATCCCGCGCAGGACTTCCGATGGTTCTTCGCGCTCGCGCACGGTGATGGACGCCGCGCTCATGGTCAGAGCCATGATCAGACCCGCCGAATACCCGTGAGAGCTTACATCGCCAAGCATCACACCCAGGCGGTTGCCCGGCAGGCGAAACAGGTGGTAGAAATCGCCGCCCACCGATTCCGCGGGCTCACAACGGGCGGCTACGTCAGCCACCCCCGCAAAGTCTCCCAGATCCGGAAGAAGCTTCATCTGAAGGTGGTGCGCGAGCTCGAGTTCGACGAGCATGCGTTCCTGTACCAGACTCTCACGTGACAGACGGTCGTTCTCGATTGCGGCCGCCAGGTGCGCCGCCACGGTAGCTGCCAGGTTCACGTCCGCCTGCGAGAAGGTGTCTCTCGATTCTCTTCCCCGGGCCGAGAGTACACCCAACGGAAGCGTGCCGCCGTGCATGGCCGCGTGTTTCAGCGGAACGGCCAGCAGCGTTCGATCGGCGACATCTTTCGCCAGCCCGCGTCGCGGCCTCACCTGGGCTACCTGTCGCTCGAAGGTCCGATCGATCCACTGGCCCTCCTCCGCCTCCGGGTCCGCCACCTTCTGCCCGGCTCCTCTGCCACCCAGGGCCAGGAGACGCGGCGTCTCGTCCTCGTCGGGGACCCAGACGGCCGCACGATCCGAACTGATCACGTCCGCCAGACGGTGCAGCAGGCGGCCTGCCGCGCGCTCCAGGTGGATCACCGACCCGAGAGTCTCTCCCACGGAGGTCAACAGATCGATTTCTTCATAGCGGTCCGCGAGCTCCCCGGAGAAGAAGCGGGCTTCTCGCTCCGAGGCCACGAGCCGGCTGGCCGACTCGCGCAGGAGCGCCAGGAAGGGCCGACTCTCTTCGCGGGACACCGGGGCCGTGGCCAGCCTTATACGGACACCGGGCATGACCAGCCAGCTGGACTCTGTGTACTCGACGCCGCGGTCATCTCCAAGCGAGTCGTGAGCCGTGACCTCGCCGGCGTCAGACTCGACGACGAGGCGCGACCGCACCCCGGTGAGCCTGTGAAACGACGCGAGGTACTCCTCCAGCCGGTCGCTGCGAAGCGGCACCGAGCCGGGGACGAGCGGGCGATCGTCGGCCCCTTCCGGCGAGCTTTTCACGCCCGCCACTGGGGGTGTCCGACCGAGATCTCGGTCCAAGAGCTCATTCCCTGAGAGTCAACGTGATGGAGTTCCCGCGCTCGTTGAAGCTCACCTCGTCGGTCAGCGAGCGCAGGAGAAAGAGACCCCGGCCCTGACTCCGCTCCCGGTTCTCGGGGCGCGTCGGATCCAGGATGGCCTGCGGATCGAAACCCTGTCCCTGATCCGTCACCGTGACTCTTGCCGAGCCCGCACTCAGCGCCGCCACGACACGGACGAGCTTCTCGGGGTCCTCCTGGTTGCCATAGAGGATGGCGTTGGAGAGGGCCTCCCCAACGGCTACCCTGAGGTTGAGGGTAGCTCGCGATCCCGAGAACGCCAAACGCTCACACGCTTCGACGACCTCGGCGACAACCTCGCGGACGAATTGGACCCGGGACGGAAACTCGAACTGCAGGTGCCCGGCCAGCCCACCCGGGCGCCTCGCGCCCGTCCCCCCCTCCCCGGCAAGGTGCTTCCTCCACTGAAGTCCCAATTCATCCGGGTTGATCGGATAGAAGAGGTAGTCTCCGCAACCCGCTGCGAGCGCAGGGATCAGACGTTCCACGGACTCGTTGTCCACGATCGCCACGAGCTCGGTGCGGCGGCCGTAAGCCAAGCGTACCTCGCGCACCGGCTGACTGGCGTCGGCCAGGTCGATGAACGCGACCCCCGGAACCTCGGCCGGCCACTCCGACCTTCCCGACGCCACCTCACACCGTGCCGCCAGCGGCTCCAACTCTCGGATCAGGCTCTCGGCGACTTCGGCGCGACTGGAACAGATCAGAGCGAACCCGGACGAAACGGACACGTCTCAGAACTCGCCCATGGCCCGGGCGCGAGTATCGGCAATCTGAAACAGTGTGTCGAGTTTCGTGAGTTCGAAGAGCGTCCGCAGGTCCTCGTTCAAGCCGGCCAGACGCAGGGCTCCGCCCGATTCCCGGATCTTCTTGGACAAGCTCACGAGAACTCCCAGGCCGCTCGAATCGATGTAGCTCGAACTGGAGAAATCGATGAGGAACCGGCGGTCGCCCGCGTCCAATCGCCCAAGCACGGTATCCTTCAGCTCCTGACGATTGCCCACGATCAACTCCCCACCCACCTCGACGATGGTAATTCCGTTCATTTCGGTGATAGAAAACATCTCAGCCCTCTGCACTCAGGGTAAACCGTCGTCCCGGCTCGGCGGCGCGCCGGCCATCAGCGCCGTGATATACGCCATGTGCACGATGTCCTCCGCCGAGGCACCGCGCGACAGGTCGTTCAGGGGCCCCGCCAGTCCCTGCAGAACGGGACCGAGAGCCTGCGCTCCGGCCAGGCGCTGAACGAGCTTGTACCCGATGTTGCCGGCGTCCAGGTTCGGAAAGACGAGCACGTTCGCGCAGCCGGCAAGCGGCGAGCCCGGGACCTTCCGCTTGGCCACGGCCGGCACGAGTGCCGCGTCCACCTGTAGCTCCCCGTCACAGATAACACCCGGCTCCTTCTCCCGAAACTCGCGCAGCGCCTGCTGCACCCGCCGGACCGAATCCCCGTCGGCCGACCCGGCCGTCGAATAGGACAGGAACGCCACCCGCGGCTCGTCCCCCACGATCAGTCGTCTCGCGCGGCAAGCAGCCTGGGCGATCCCTGCCAGTTGCTCCGCAGTCGGCTCGGGCACCACGGCCGCGTCGGTAAACGTGAGCACATCGTCCGCCGAGCCGCTCGCCGGCACCATGTAGAAAGAGCTCGAAACCGTTTGGATGCCCGGCGCCGTGCCCAGGATCCGCAGCCCGGCCCGCAGAACATCGGCGGTGGCGCTCCTCGCCCCGGCGAGCACTCCGTCGAGCCCTCCCCTGTGCAACTGCGCGACGGCAAACCGCAGGGTATCGACCGGCCCGCCCGAGCTGACCTCGGGGAGCAGGTCCGCGACCTCGCCCCGTCGACCTGGCGCGTATGGATCGAGCACGGTAACCCCGGCCGCCTGCAGAGAACCGTCGAGTTCGGCGACAGACTCCACGATGACCGGTCGGATCGCGCCCTCGGCCGCCAGACGCCCAATGGCGTCGGCGGTGCGTGCTTCGGTCGCTTCAGGAAACCCGATCCGCGCGTTGGTTCGGGCCGCCCGATCTCTGAGATCAGCGAGGAAGCTCACCCGCCGTTCACCGCCGCTCCATAGACCCTCGCCAACTCCCGAAGCACAGGAGCCGGCACGAACGCCGAGACGTCACCGCCGAGCCGGGCGACCTCGCGCACGAGAGACGAGCTGAGAAAGGTATAGTTGCTCGCGGGCGCCATGAAGATCACCTCGATCTCGGGCCACAGTGAGCGGTTCATCAACGCCATCTGGAACTCGTATTCGAAGTCGCTGACGGCCCGGAGCCCTCTGACGATCAGTCGCGCGGAATTCCGGCGAGCGAAGTCGACGAGCAGACCCTCGAACGGAACGACTTCCACCCTGGATTCCGCGGAATACACTTCACGAGTCAACTGGACCCGCTCGTCCAGCGAGAACGCTGCACTCTTGTCGTGCGTCGCGCTGCTTGCAATCGCGATGATGACGCGGTCCACCAGCCTGAGGCTCCGCCGCACGATGTCGTCGTGACCCAGCGTCAGCGGATCAAACGATCCGGGGTAGATGGCGATCCGTTCGTCAACCATTTGCGGCTCCTTCAATCGGATCCAGGAAGATCGAAAGGACGGTTTCTCCGTACCGCCGTTGCCAATCGGGCTCCACCGTAAAATCTACGTCCAGCCCGTGCTCCACACACAGGATACCCGCGAACGGGCTCCGAGCGAAGGTCGAGGCCAGCCGGGCCGCCGCCCCGCTCGCGTAGGGAGGGTCGGCGAGTACCACATCCCAGACCCGGCCGCCGTCGCGTTCCAGGTTCGAAATCAGTGCCAGGGCATCCATTCCGAGGACTTCGCAGCGGGCAGCGGCGCCCAGAGCCTCGATGTTCCGACGCAGAACCGAGAGAACGGTCCGACTCGACTCGACGAAACAAACCTCTGAAGCGCCCCTCGACAGAGCTTCCAGGCCCAGCGCGCCAGAACCCGCGAACAGGTCCAGCACGCGACTCCCCACGACGCGGTCCCCGAGAACGTTGAACCAGGCCTCGCGAACTTCCTGCCGAGTGGGCCGCGTCGATCGGCCCTCAGGTGACTGGATCCGTCGTCCCCGAAACTCTCCGGCGATGATCCTGAGGCTCACGACTCTGAGGGGCGAAAGTCCAGAACCCGAGCCTGCACCTCGCGCCGCCCGTTCCAGCTGTTCTCGGTGATCTGGAGCGCTACGTCGGCACCCTCGGAGGATCGAGCCTCCTGGAGCCGGCGCCCCATTCCAAATGCGATCGCCGGGACACGGTGCCCGTCTCCGGACAGATGGAATCGCAAATGCCCACCGTCGTTGCCGACGCGAGCCGCCCGCTCGAGGGCCACGCCACGTACCATGACGATCGGGGTTGGATTCCCGGACCCGAACGGCGCCAGGTGGCCCAACCAGCGAAGGAGGTCCGGACCAAGGCGCTTCATCGGAACCTCGAGGTCCAACCGGAGCTCCTGGATCGGCTCCCTATCGGACAGATCGCGTCGCGCGGTTGCCTGGAGACGAGCCGCCAGCTCTTCAACGTGCTGCCGGCGAACAGTCATGCCGGCGGCCATCCGATGCCCGCCGAAGCGCTCCAGGATCGGCTCGCATTCCCGCAGTGCGTCGAACAGGTGAAATCCGTCGATCGACCGCCCCGATCCGCGCCCCACGTCCCCGTCAAACGAGATGACGATCGACGGCCTGTGGTACCTCTCGACAAGCCGGGAGGCCACGATTCCGATAACTCCCGGATGCCAGTCGTCCCCCCACACCACCACGGCGCGGTCTTCGTCGCGAAGCCTGGATCCGACCTGCTTCCTCACATCTTCGTATACGCGAGCATCCGTCTGGCGCCGCTCGGCGTTCTGGCGTTCCAGGTGATCAGCCAGCCGCTGCGCCTCCTTCGGATCGGTCGCCAGCAACAGTTGGAGCCCTGAATCGGCCTCAGCCATCCGGCCGACCGAGTTCAGTCTCGGTGCGAGCCGAAACGAGATGTGCTCGGCCTCGATTCGACCCTCCGCCGAGATCCCGGCGCCCGCCAGCAGCGACCTCAGACCCGGCTTGCGGCTGCGCTCCAGAGCGCGCAAGCCAGCCCTGACCAGAATCCGATTCTCGCCGGTGAGGGGCATCTGGTCGGCTACCGTTCCGAGCGCGACCAGGTCAAGATGCTGATTCAGGCGCGGCGCGTCCGCTCCTACTGCATCGAACAATGCGGAGAGGAGCTTGAACGCTACACCGACGCCGGCGAGGTCGCGGAACGGATAGCGACTGCCCGGCAGCATCGGGTCGACGACGGCCACGGCATTCGGAATCTCACTGCCCGGCCTGTGGTGATCCGTGATGACCACGTCGACCCCGTTGGACGCGGCCGTGGCGACGGCCTCTACGGCCGTCACGCCGCAGTCCGCGGTGACGATCAGCGACGCGCCGGAATCCGACGCTTTCCGTATTCCGGCATCGGACAGGTCGTAGCCGTCGCGGGTCCGGTGCGGAACGAATGGCTCGACCCTGCCCCCCAGCTCTCGCAAACCCAGGGTCAACAGCGCGGCGGCGGACATTCCGTCGGCGTCATAATCCCCGTGAACGAGAATCTTCTCACCGGCAGCCAGGGCGCGCTTCACTCGCTCGACGCCCACTTCCATGTCCGGCAACTCGTAAGGAGAATGGACGGACGAGAGATGAGGACGAAGGAATGCGCGCGCCTCTTCGGGAGATTCGATGCCACGGCGCAGAAGGACGCGGCAAACTTCGTCGGGGAGACCTACGGAACCGGACAGCGCCGCGACCCGATCCTCCCGCAAGGGCAAGGGCATGATCCAACGCCGCGGGCCCGTTCGTCGAGAGCTCACGGAACTGGCGCCCGGGCCAGGGCGGGAGGACTACCCCGCGGGGATTGCCAGTCGGGGGAGGTCAATCCGCGACGTGCAGAATGACGCCGCAGGTCTCGCAAACGACCAGAACCCGGCCCGCGCGGATCACCTGCTGTGTCTGGAGCGGAATCGCCGTGTAGCAATGGCCGCAAACCCCATCCACAAGCGGGGCGAGTGGACTGTCCGCCGTGCCCTGACGCACGGTGTCGTAAAGGCTACGAGCCCGTTCATCGATTCGGAGGGCGCGGTTGCTCCTGCGGTCCAAATCGACGGCGATCTCCTCCTCGAGCCGCTGCCGCTCTTCGTCGAGGTCCGCCAGGCGCTCTCCGTATTCCTGTTGTCGGCTCGCGATATCTCCCTCGAGGTCGCTGAGCGCTGACCGGGCCGACTCCTGGTCCTGCATCGCATCGAGAAGATCGTCTTCCGCAGCCTCCAGGTTCTGTCTCGCCGCGTCGACCTCCGCCCTTGCCGCGGTATGCTCACGCATATTGTGCACTTCCTGTGCGCGCAGCTGGAGCCGCTTGAGCGTCGCCCTCCCGGCCTGGACCGTCCGCTCGGCCTGTCGGAGCTCGCCCTCCACCGTCTCGAGTCGGGCGTTCAGGGCTATCGTCTCCTTCTCCAGTCCCGCCAGCTCGGCGACGAGCTGATCAGACTCGGCTCGCAGGGCCGCAAGCCTCGCCTGTCGGTCTCCGATGAGGGTGTCGATTTCCTGTAACTGCAAGAGTCTCTCTACGGTGTTCCCTTCCATAACCTCCCCGTCTCCAGATAGAACGTGTAACCCGGCGCTCATGCGCGGGCCGTGCCGGTATAGCGTCGCATGAAACTCAAGGGAACGCCGGCTCCCCTGAGTTCTCTCGCAAGCTCCTCTTTCTCGATCAGCAGGCGCCTCGCCTGGTCCTCGGCCGCGAGTTCCAACTCCCGGTCGATCTGCGCGAGGCGGCCCAGTTTCGCGCGGTGTACGATCCGGCGCACCGTCTCCTCGAACGCGGCACGCGGGTGAACGACCTCGCTGTCATCCGACTCCAACTCGTTCCACAAGACCCCCACATCGCCCGGAAGGTCGAGAGCTTCATGGCCGGCAACCAGCAGCGCCTGATAGATGCGCCTGAGCACCCCGTCACGAAAGTGCCGATCTTCGAGGCCGGTCTCGACCGCGACCTCCAGGAGATCCCGGTCCCGAGCCAGCAACAGGAGCAGGGACCGCTCCGCCGGGTCCGTTTCGCGAGTCTCCCCCGCTGGCGACGTACCATCGGTTTCCGAACTGGTCGGGCCAGAGCTCCGGCGCGACCGCGGCGTCAGCCGCGCGCGGGCCACTTCGCCGACCAACGTGTCCCGACGCACTCCAGTGCGCTCGGCCGCTCTTCCCAGGTAGATGTCCTGCAGGGCCGGGTCCTTCACCGATCGCAGCGTGCTGAGAAGCCCGTCCACGGCGCGCCGCTTGCCTTCGATAGTGTCGAGGTATCCCTGCCGTTCCAGGATCTGAAGCTTGCGCTCCAGCACATCGACCGCGTCGGCGATATAGCCGCGCAGCGCGTCGGGGCCCTCGCGTCTCAGCACCGAGTCCGGGTCCTCGCCCGCGGGAAATGTCACGACCATTGGGTGGCATCCCGACGCAAGGAGAACATCGCCCGCTCGAAACGTCGCGCGGAGTCCGGCCGAATCACTGTCGTACAACAGGTAGACCCTCGTGGAGTAGCGCTTCAAGAGGTCAGCCTGCTCGCTCGTGAGCGCCGTGCCGAGGGGCGCCACGGCGGTCGCGAAGCCGCCGATGTGAAGGGACAGGGCGTCCATGAACCCTTCGGTCACCAGCGACTGCTGCTCCCTCCGGATGGCGTGCCGGGCCCGGTTCAGTCCATACAACGAGCGACTCTTATGAAAGATGGGAGTTTCGGGGGAGTTGATGTACTTCGGCGCCTGCTCGTCGCCCACACCCAGCACCCTGCCACCGAAGGCGATCGGGCGGTCGCGGAGGTCGCGAATGGAGAACATCACCCTGCCCCGAAACCGATCGTACGGCTCGTCCGCTCTCTCACTCGTAGCCAGCAGGCCGGCCTCCAGCAGGTCTTCGTCATCGATGCCGCGCGCGTGGGCGGCGTCTCGCAACCGTCGCCAGCCCTCCGGAGCAAAGCCGAGGCCATATTCCTCGGCACTTTCGGGGTCCACTCCCCGGCTGGACAGATATCCGCGCGCCGCGCTGCCGATCTCGGGGTCGAGA
>JABDQB010000161.1 GCA_013042495.1 Gemmatimonadota bacterium | reverse complement strand
CCTTGGTGTCCCCCGTCACGATCGTCACCCCGGCCTCCCGGGCCGCTCCCGACATCGCATCCAGGACCCGGTCGAGCACGTCGAAGGAAAGACCTTCTTCCAGGATGAATCCTGCCGTGAGATAGATCGGCTCGGCCCCCATCATGGCAAGGTCGTTCACCGTACCGTGCACTGCGAGGTGCCCGATGTTTCCGCCCGGAAACTCGAGCGGACTGACGACGAAGCTGTCGGTGGAGACGGCGATCTCCGACGTGGGAGCGCTCACCACGGCCGCATCGCCCAGCTCGGCGAGCACATCGTTGCCGAACCGGGGAAGGAACTTCTCGCGAAGGAGGGCCGCGCTGAGCTTGCCCCCGGAACCGTGTCCGAGCAGTACGCAGTCCGGCTGACAGGTCGGGACCGGACACGTAAGGCCCGCAGAAGCGACGGCCTCCATCCCGCCCGTCGGGGCCGGCTCAGGCGATCCAGCCCCCTTCGTCACGCGGGCTCTCCGCTGGTTTCGGGCTGAAAGCGCGCGTAGTTGTAGTAGGCCGCGCAGGCGCCTTCCGACGAAACCATGGGCGCCCCAAGGGGTCTTTCCGGTGTACAGGCCGTCCCAAAGGCCTCGCACTCGAACGGCTTGATGCGGCCGCGCAGCACATCCCCTGCCCTGCACTCCTCCGGCTCGGAGGTTCGAATCGCGCCCAGGTCGAACCGTCTCTCCGCGTCAAATGCGGCGAATTCCTCGCGCAGCCCCAGACCACTCGAGGGAATTTCACCGATTCCGCGCCATGCTCTGTCCACCAGCTCAAATACTCGCGTTACCAGGTCTCGCGCGGGCACGTTCCCTTCTCGCCGGACCGACCGGGCGTACTGGTTCTCGACCTCGGCCCGGCCCTCCTCGAGCTGGGAAACCGCCATGTGGATGCCCTCGAGAATATCAACCGGCTCGAACCCGGTAACGACGATCGGCACACCGTACTCGTGGGCCAGCGGCTCGTATTCTCGCCACCCCATGACGGTGCACACGTGCCCCGCGGCGAGGAACGCCTCGACCCGGCTGTCCGGCGCATCCAGGATGGCCCGGATCGCAGGCGGAACGGTCACGTGCGACACCAGTACGCTGAAGTTCGTCACTCCGAGCTCGTGGGCGCGCCACACCGACATCGCGTTGGCCGGAGCCGTCGTCTCGAACCCGACGGCGAAGAACACGACTTCGCGATCCGGATTGGCGCTGGCGATCTCGAGTGCGTCCAGCGGGGAGTACACGACCCGAACTTCTCCACCGCCGGCTCGGATCTGCAGCAGGTCCGACTCACTCCCGGGAACGCGGAGCATGTCGCCGAAGGACGTGAAGATCACCTCGGGGCGCGAAGCCAGGTAGAGAGCGCGATCGATCTGCTCGAGGGGAGTGACGCAAACGGGGCAACCCGGACCGTGAATCATGTCCACCGCGCCTTTGAGGAGCTCTTGCATCCCCTGGCGGACGATCGTGTGCGTCTGTCCGCCGCACACTTCCATCAGCACTCTCGGTCGAGTCGCCGTAGCGAGAATCCGGTCCACGAGAGACCGGGCCAGTACCGGATCGCGGTACTCACTCAGGTACTTCACGACCGGCCCTCCGACCCGCCGGCGGGGGCGTCCGCCGCCGCATCGCTCGCGGTCTCCATTCCGGAGAGGCTCTGCTCCGCCACCTCCTTCATCCACTCCAGCTCGTCGAGCTCGCTAAGCTCCTCGAGGAGCTTGAACGTGCGCCGGGCTTCTTCTTCGTCGACTTTCGAAATCGCGAATCCCACGTGAACCACGACGTAGTCCCCGGCCTCTACCTCATCGGCGACATACGCGAGGCACACTTCTCTCCGGACACCACCGAAGTCCACCATCCCCATCGGGAGACCTTCGCTTCCGTAGACATCCGTGACCTTGCCGGGAATTCCGAGACACATGATCCTATCTCCCCTGTTCGTCCGCGAGTCGGGCGGACGCCACGACCGCCTGGCCGTAACTGATGCCTCCGTCGTTCGGTCCGAGTCGCTCCGGGAGGAGCACCTCGAGACCGCGCTGCACGAGTGCCTCACCCACGATCGCCAGAAGCAGTGAATTCTGGAAGACGCCGCCTCCGAGAGCCACACGCGTGATCCCGCGATCACGGCAGGCCGCGGCGGCCAACTCGACCGTGACGTCTCCCACCGATCGGTGGAAGGCCGCGGCCAGCAGGCCTATGTCTTCGCCCGCGATCGCCCTCTCCCCGAGTTCCGCGAGAAGCGGCAGCGGATCCAGTTCCGCCAGCTCTCCCTCGGCACGGGCCACCGGCAACTCGATCCTCGGCAACCGCGCAAGCACTGGCGCCGAGCCGATCACAGCAGCCGGGTCACCGGCTTCATCGAACGAGCCAGAAAGATACCGGCTCGCCTGCGCTTCAAGCTCCATCGCCGCCTGTCCCTCGTACGACGAGCCACGGCGCACACCCAAGACGGCGGCCGCCGCGTCGAACAGGCGGCCCATGGACGAAGCCAACGGGGCGTTGACCCGTTTCTCGATCTGTGTGGCTACGATCCTGCGCTCCTCATCGGAAACACCCAGAAACGCCGCACAAAAGTGGGCCTCCAGGTGCGGCTCCAGGGACGCGTAACCGGCAGCCACCCTCCACGGTCTCCGGGCCGCAAGGTCACCGCCCGGCATGGGAGCGTAACGGAGCCGGGCCAGGCGCCGGTAGCTCTTGAGGT
>JABDQB010000155.1 GCA_013042495.1 Gemmatimonadota bacterium | reverse complement strand
GCCTCACCCTGTCCTGGCTGTTGGACCGATACCAGTTCATCACACTTCCGGGGGACGTCTACTTCATCGACCATCTGCCGGTCGACACGAACCTCCTGGACGTCGGTTTCATCGTGCTCGCCTCTCTCGCGATTGCCTTCGTGGCTACCATATATCCGGCGCGGCGCGCTGCCGACTACACGCCGGTCGAGGCCATCCGCCATGAGTGACCCCAGGAGCGGGGCAGTGACGCCCCTTGCCGTCGAGGCCGCCAGAGTCGAGCGCAATTTCGACGGAGCCGATGGGCGTGAGATCCGGGTGTTGAGAGGGGTCGACCTGCGGTTGGGACGTGGCGAAACAGTGTCCATCGTCGGCCCCAGTGGCTCGGGCAAGTCCACACTGCTGCACATCCTGGGCGGACTGGACCTCCCCACAGAGGGCAGCATCGCGCTGGGAGGCCGTGACCTCGCCAATCTCGACGACGTGCAGTTGGCCCAGGTTCGGAATCGATACGTGGGCTTCGTGTTCCAGTTTCACCACTTGCTCAGGGATTTCACGGCGCTCGAGAACGTCATGATGCCGCAATTGATAGCGGGAGCGGCGCGGGCCAAGGCACGGAAGCGAGCACTAGACCTTCTCGACCAGGTTGGTCTCGCGGATCGGTCGGGGCATGTTCCCTCCAAGTTGTCGGGCGGGGAACAGCAGCGCGTTGCGACTGCGCGGGCCCTGGCCAATGAGCCCCCGGTCCTCCTGGCCGACGAGCCGTCCGGGAATCTCGACCTCGAGACCAGTGATCTGTTGCACGACGTACTGTTCGATCTCGTTCGCGATCACGGAACCGCCATGGTGGTCGTAACCCACAATTCGGCCCTGGCGGCTCGCACGGATCGGATCTTGCGACTCGCGTCCGGTGTTCTTGAATCGGTCGGCGCCGAACTGGCGCCACTCGAACCGGGAGACTGAGCGGCTCATGGTGTGTGAAGACTGCGGAGAGAGGGAGGCTGCGGTTCACCTGACGTCGATCGAGGCAGCCGAGATGCAGTCGATTCATCTGTGCGTCGGCTGCGCGGCGGAGCGCGGAATATCCCCCGAATCGGCCGACGCCGATGCACCGGGCACGCCCCCCCTCGTGGACTTCCTGGCACAACTGGGATCCCCGGGCCCGAAGACTCCCGTACCTGACTCCGCCGAGCCCTGTCCGTTCTGCGGAATCTCGGCAGGGGACTTCAGACGGACCGGAAGAGTCGGGTGTTCCCAGTGTTACGTTCACTTCGAGACTCAACTACGAGGGCTGCTTCGCCGGATTCATGGGTCGTCCCAACATGCCGGGAAGTTATATCTTAACGAGGCGTCGGACCTATCGGATCGACTGGGTCAGCTCTCGTCGATGCGGCGCCGGCTCAAGCGAGCGGTCGAAACGGAGGACTTCGAGACAGCGGCCGAGTTGCGGGACCGGATCCACGAGATCGAGATGAAGGAATGATCCAGCCATCTGAAGTGCTCGGCGATCGCGGTCTGGATTGGATTCGTGGCGGAGACGAGGCCGAGATCGTGCTCTCGTCCCGGATCCGGGTTGCCCGAAACCTTCAAGGCTTTGCCTTCCCTGGTCGCTCCGGACCCGAGGAACGGGCGGACGTGGTCGAGATGATTCAAGCGGCGGCGGAGCGGATCGAATCCCTTGACGGCGGGTCCTTCTGGGGGATCGAAGAGTTGGACTTCTTGGACCGGGAGATCCTGGTCGAGAGGCACCTGATCAGCCGTGACCTGTTGGCTGCTCGGCCCGGCGCCTCGAGCGCCGCCCTCGTCCTGGCGCGCGAAACCTCGTGCGGCGTGATGGTAAACGAAGAAGATCATATTCGCCTTCAGGCTCTGGTAGGCGGACTCGGCCTCGACGCGGCATGGCGGCAGGCTGACCGCATGGACGAGGAACTCGGCGCTCTCCTTCCACTGGCCTTCCATCACCAGTTCGGCTTCCTCACGGCCTGTCCCACCAACGTCGGAACGGGCCTGCGCGCGTCGGTACTGATTCACATTCCGGGTCTCGTGCTCACGAAGGAAGTCTCCAAGGTGCTCGAGGGCATCTCCCAGGTGGGGCTCACGTACCGCGGACTTTATGGGGAGGGGTCGGAGGTCGTTGGCAACTTCTTCCAGATTTCGAACCAGACGACCCTGGGAAAGACCGAGGAAGACCTGATCGACCACCTCGGGCGTGTGACTGGCAAGGTGATAGAATACGAACGCAGCGCTCGGAGCGTGCTCCTCGCGGAGGCCCCGTCTGTTCTCGAGGACAAGGTCTGGAGAGCGTACGGAATTCTCCGCACGGCACGCAGCCTCGCTCTGGAAGAGATGATGAACCTTCTCTCGGGCGTCCGCCTGGGAGTGTCTCTGAAACTATTGAAATCACCACGGGTAGAGACGCTGAACGATATTCTCGTGCGCGGACAATCAGCACACCTCGAGCGGGCGGCAGGCGCGAAGTTGACGGAGCATGAAGCGGATGTCTGTCGCGCGACGTACGTTCGGGATAAGCTAGCCAGAGACGAGCGGGACGCCGGACATGCGCCCGCAGACGGAACCAGCGATACGACGGCGGTCGATGGACCGCCCTCGGGGGGTTGATGAACTACAACTTCACCGATCGTGTGAGAAAAGTACTGGCCATGGCGCGCGAGGAAGCCGTCCGCCTTCAGCATGACTACGTCGGGACCGAACACATCTTGCTCGGTCTGATCCGCGAGGGCGACGGGGTAGCGGCGGAAGTGCTGCGCAGCCTGGCGGCCGATCTCGATGAGCTGCTCCGGCTCGTCGAAGAAAACGTCCGACCGGGGAAGGCTTCCGCCTCGATTGGAGAGCTCCCGTACACGACCCGCGCCAAGAAAGTTCTCGAATACGCCATGGC
>JABDQB010000154.1 GCA_013042495.1 Gemmatimonadota bacterium | reverse complement strand
TCCTCACCCTTCTCATCGTGCACACGGTCTGCCGCAGGGCGCCGCTTGCATGGATCCTGGCGCTCGCCGCCGCGGTTCTCTGGACGTCTGGAGTCTACCGCGTGGTGGCGGGGGCGCAGGCCGATTCGCTTGCCTTGCTCTTCACCTGGCTCGGGGTTGCCGCGGCCCTTGGAGCGACCGGAAGTCGAGTCCGGTCCGGCGTCCTCCCGGTCTTCTTCGCCGGCACCGCGTTCCTCCTCGCTTTCTTCACCAAGCAGAGTTTCGTCGCGGCTCCCGTGGCACTGGTCTTGAGCCTGGTGCTGGAACGGAGGGTCGCAGCGAGCGCGATTCTCGCCGCCGCCCTCGCGACCAGCGCGCTCATCGGGATGTTCCTGCTGAACGAGGCGACATCGGGAGGCTATCTCGCGAACACGTTGGGGGCGCTCACCGGGGGATCGGGGTGGTCGAATCTCGCCGCGAGCATCGCGGACAGCCGGCCCGAGCAGTGGCTTCTAATAGTCGTGGCAGTTCTCTTCGCCCTGCGCGGCCGCCTGCGTCCGGGCTTCCCGGAACTGTATCTGCTCGGGAGCGCCATGCTCCACACGATGGCGATGCTCAAGGCCGGCTCGAGTGTCAACTACCTCTTCGAGCCGATGTTCGCTTTGCTGCTGCTGGCCGTGACCCGGGAATACGACGGCGGAGCTCCGCGGCGGGAAGTGGGGCCCGAGAAGCTCGCGCGCGTCCGTGTGATTCTCCCGGCCATGCTCGCGGCCGCCTTGGCGATCACCGCGGCGCACGCCTGGCTCCGTGAGCTCGGGACCACGAGGGCCTGGCTGGCGGGCGCTGGCGAGATTCATATGGCGACGTTCGAAGGACACCCGTTGGTGGACGCAGCGTTCTTCCCCGCCGTGCTCGAGCACGGTGGAAGACCGTGGATCAACGACCCGTTCGCATTCGGTGTCCTCGAGGAAACCGGGCAGTGGGATCCCGCGAGGTTGATCGAGGACCTGGAGTCCCGGATCGTTCCGTTCGCGCTCACGCTGGTCGACGTCGGGACGGAGCCGGCTCCTTCCGGAGTGGGAACCCGGGAGCTCTTGTTCGCCTATTTCTGGCGCTCGCGGCCCGTGTGGACGGCCCTGAACGAGCACTATGACTCGTCCCGATCCGGACCCCTGACCCTGTTCCTCCCGCGCGAGGAACCCCAGCCATGAGGATTCCCGCGACGGGGCGCGCGTTCGGCTGGCTTCTGCTGCTCGTCCCTTTTCTCCCACTCGCCCGGCTGTTCGGCGACATCGATCGGACTCGCGGCCTGGTGCCACCCTCAGAAGTTCTGCTCGGCCTCTTCGTGTTCGGTGCCCTGGCCCTCCTTGGTGCCCGGGTGATCCCGGCCGGGGCCGCCGGGAGGGTGCTGCGGGTCCTCGAACGCGAGCGCGGAGCCGGGTCGAGAATAATCGTCGGTGCGTTCGTAGTGCTGGTCGCGCTGCTCCTGGCTACCGGGATCTTCGCGTTTGCCCGGCGCCCGCTTCTGATCGACAGCGTCGTGCAGCTGTTTCAGGCCAGGGTGTTCGCGTCTGGAAGCCTGTACGTGGGAGCGCCCCCGGACGAGGCCTTCTTCGCCGTGCAACACATGCTGATCGATGGCGGCCGGTGGTACTCTCAGTACCCGCCGGGGCATTCCGCGCTTCTGGCGTTCGGGGTCTTGCTTGGAGCAGCTTGGGTCGTCCCTGTGGCGCTATCCGTCGGCACAGCGCTGTTCCTGCACGCCTTCGCCCGACGCGCCTACGACCTGGCGACGGGGCGCGCAACGGTGATCGTTCTCGTCCTGGCCCCGTTCTTCTGGTTCATGGGTGCGAGCCACATGAACCACGTATCGGCGCTCTTCTTCGTATCGGCCTTCTTATACATGCTGGTCCGGTGGGAGGAACGGGGCGCTCCCCTCCACCTCCTCGGTGCCGGCCTGGCGATCGGGGGCGCGTTTCTCTCACGCCCGTTGACAGCCGCCGCGGTTGGCCTGGCGCTGGCTCCTTTCGTCCTGGCAACCGCCTGGCGCAAGAGGGACGTGCGTTCCGTGATGGCGGGAGCGGCCGGTGCCCTGATCGGTGTCGGGATGTACCTGGCCTACAACGCGGCGACGACGGGAGACCCTTTCCTTCCCGGTTACGTCAAACTGTGGGGCGTGGATCACGGGCTCGGATTTCATGCGACGCCCTGGGGCGATATCCACTCGCCCCTTGCAGGCCTGCGCAACGAGCTGACCGACCTGTCTCTTCTGTCGAGCTTGATGTTCGAGGGTCCGATCCCGGCCCTGCTCCCGGCCGGACTGTTGTTCGCCGCGGGCTGGGCTTCGAAGGAATGGGACCAGCGGCTGATGGTCGGTTTCCTGGCGATACCGGTCGCCTACCTGTTCTACTGGCACAGGGACGCCTTCCTCGGACCACGATACCTGTATTCCGGGCTCGCCTTCCTGGCACCTCTGACGGCCCGGGGCCTGCTTGAATTGTTCCGGCGGACCGAGGGTCGAATTCTATGGAAAGGCTCCGCCATCACGCGGGTCTCGGCTCCGAGAGCAGCCGGCCTTCTGCTGGTGCTCAGCGTGCTTTACGCCGCTGCCTATTCGACGCCCCGCCGATTTCAGGTCTACCGGTCCGGTCTGGCGAGCATGAAGGTGGATATGACTGCGGAGGCACGGGCCGCCTCCGTTTCGAACGCGGTGATCTTCGTCTCCGTCAGCTGGGGCAATCGCCTGCTCGCACGCATGAGGGGATTGGGCGTTTCCGCTTCAGGAGCCGAAACGGCGTATCGACAGGCCGACCACTGCGTCCTCGAACTTGTCCTCCGACAGGCCGAAGCGAGAGGTTGGCCGCCCGACCGGGTCGCAGCGGAGATCGTGGCGCTCGGGCCGGGCGGTGAGACGGTTCCGGCCTCGAGCCCACTGACCAACGGTGATCCGACGCTTCGTCTGGTCCCCGGGCTCGTCTTGCCCGCCGAGTGTCTCGGCCAGGTCGCGTACGACCGGGCGGGTTATGCCAACTACTCGCCTTTCCTGGCCGACCAGGACCCGTCCCTGGATGGTCCGCTGGTGATCGCCCGGGACCTGCGGGATCGGAACCGGGAATTGGCCGCCGTCTATCCTGACCGCCGGGCCTTCGTGTACCGAAACGGCCGGTTCCTGCCCCTCGAGCGCGTCCCTTGAAACTCGGTTGAGACACAGGGCTATCCTCATCTCGCGATGCGTCCGGCCGGCGACGAGGCGACATGCTCAACAGACCGACCTCGATTCCGGCGGGTGTCACGCTGCCGGAACTCCTGATCACGCTGACGATCCTGGGAACACTTGCCGCAATGGGGGCCGGCGGACTCCGGTCGCTGCGCGAGGCCACCTCCATGCGGGCCGCCACGTGGGCTGTCCGCAACCACCTCGCACTGGCCCGTTCCCTCGCCATCGCCCGGCGCGAGAAGATCCGCGTCCGAAGGGGTCCGGGCGGTGACCTGGTGATTCTGACCGCCACCGGGGAGAGGGTCATGAACATCGGGGTTGGGCCAGCCTCCGAGGTCCCCGTTGACTCACTGCGCATCCGTCCGGCCACCCTGCGCTTCAACGCTCGCGGGTATGCGGCGCCCGGGAGCGTTTACCTGTATCGGGGTGATCGGGTGGTGCGGATCGTGTCCAATTTTCTCGGAAGGCTGCGAGTCGAGCGACATCGGGTCCCGTGAACGTGAATCGGTTGCCGGAGGATTCGGACACGGTTTGCGGCGTTATGCATGGGGAGGTAGGTAGGATGACCGGAATAACTGCATATTTCCGCCGTTTCAGCTTGGTCAACTTCTTGCACCCGCTGCTCGTGGGAGCCCGTGCCCGGGTGGGTATCGGTCTCCCTGAGGTAATCGTCGCCGTCACGGTGCTCGGGGCCGGACTCCTCGGGGTGGCGGCGCTGGGCAGCGGGGCCGCGAAGCTGGCGCACATCGCAGCGGTGCGAAGCGCGCAGACGCTGGCGGCCGCCGGCACGCTCGAGGACGCTCCGGTGGAGACGCGGGTGCCCCTCGAGGTAACGGTCGATACCGTAGACGTGGCGCCCGGTCTTCTGGAGATTCGCGTAACTGTCAGCGGATCGAGGTTTGCCGGTGGCCGGGTCTGGGTGGCCAGGCGGCTGTCGACAGGTCCGTAGGACGTCGTCGCACGGGCCGACCGTTGCGTGTGTGCCACACGTGGGTGATTTTGCATTGTCGGGGGAGGCAAACACGAGCAGAATGCGGATTGACGTGCCGGGCTGGCTCGTCGTAATGTGACGGAGCCATCCGGCCGGACCCGACAGAAATCTCGTTGAGCAAGTCTATCATGGCCTTATTTGGCATCGGCCGGAAAAAGAAGACGGTTGGCCTCGACGTGGGGAGCGGCTTCATCAAGGTCGCTATCGTCGATCACTCGGGAGATGCTCCCGAGGTCGAACGCCTCGTCGTGCATCGCCTCGGAGCCGATGCCATCGTCGAGGGCGAGGTCATGGATCCGGGCCTGGTAGCCGAGACCATCGACGCGCTGTTCGTCGAGGAAGGCATACACGAGCGGGACGTAGTGGCCTCAGTCGGCGGTCGCGATCTCATCATCAAGCCCATCCAGATGGATCGAATGAAGAAGGCGGACGCTCGCGAGGTCATCCGCTGGGAGGCTGAACAGCACGTTCCGTTCGATATGGATGACGTGCAGCTGGATTTCGAGATCACGGACCCGGAGGGCGAAGGCCTCCAGATGAGCGTCTTGCTCGTGGCCGCGAAACGGGAACTGGTCGAGAACAAGGTGGCCCTTCTCGAGGAAGCCAACCTCGCCCCGAGCATCATTGACGTGGACGCGTTCGCCCTGCACAACTCTCTCGAACTGAACTACCCGGAGGCCATGAAGGGCATTTCCGGGCTGGTCAGCATCGGACACGAGACCACGAACGTGAACATCCTCGAGGACGGGGTGCCGGTGTTGACCCGCGATCTCTCGTTCGGTACACGTCGCCTGTCGCTCGATCTGCAGCGGGAACGAGGAATGCTTGCCGAGGAAGCCGAGGCGGTCCTGAGAGGAGAGAACGTAGACGAACGACTGCGCAATTTCCTGTACGAAAGGGCGCAGGAGGTCGGGCGAGGAATCGAGCGGGCCACGGCGTTCCTGGAGACGCAGGAAGTCGGAGCCAGCCTCGGGCGGCTCTATCTGTGCGGTGGAGGGGTGCGTGTACCGGGCCTGGTCGAAGCGCTCGCGGAGAGGCTCGGCGTGGAAACTCGGGTCGCGAGCTCGTTCGAGGTGTTGAGCGTTCGACCGGGAGCCACGGAAACGGAGAACCTCCAGCACATGGGACCGATGATGATGCTGGCAGTCGGCCTGGCCCTGCGGGACGTGGCGTGAGGGTCCGACGATGATCGGAGTCAATCTCCACCCGGAAGGTGCGAAGCGCCGTCGCAAGGGGCGACGGATTCCCAAGGCTCCCGCGTGGCTAAAACGCTCGGGCCCTTCGACGGACGGGCGGGATCCCTGGCTGATAGCGGCCGTCGCGGTGCCGGCGCTGGTCCTCCTGATCGTCGGCTGGCTGTGGATGTCCCAGCGCGGCGATCGCGGGGAGCTGGACGAACGGATGGTCGAGGCCGTGGAGGATTCGACGCGTCTCTCGGATCTAAGGGCGCTCAGCGACAGTCTGTTGCGACGTGAGGCTCAGATTCGTGAGCGGTTGGACCTGCTCGTGGGCCTCGACGACGGCCGGTTCGTGTGGCCGCATCTGCTGGACGAGTTCAGCAAGTCGCTGCCGAACTACGCCTGGCTGACCTCTATTCGCGAGGCCAGCGCTGTACCGGATCTGCAGGTGCAGCTCGATGGAATGGCGGCGAATCCGCTCGCGATCACGGCCTATGTGCGCCGTCTGCAGGAATCGCCCTTCGTGGAAGAGGTTCGCATACTCGGAAGCCAGGAAACGAATCTCGACGGATTCAGCGCTCACTCGTTCAAGCTGATCGTCGGTTTCGCGGAGCCCCAGGACTCGGTGGCCGTGGCCCCCGCGGAGGATACCTGACCATGGCCATCCTCCCCCAGGACCAGCGCCAACAGACGATGTTGCTCGTCGTCATCCTCGCCCTGGCAGCGGGCGCGCTGTTCTACAATTTCGTACACCGGCCTGGCACGACCGAGATCGTCGAGCTGTCGGACCGGGTCGAGGACCTCGAAACGCAGAATCAGATCGCGGAGACCCGGGTTGGAAACCTGCAGGCACTGCGCGACCGGATCAGCCTCTCCGAGACCCAATTCGACCTCGTCGAGCGCCTGGTGCCGTCGAACGCCGAGGTTCCGGCGATTTACGAGGCCATCGCCACGGAGAGCCAGGCCCTTGATCTCAGGCTGATCAACGTTGAACCGAGCCTCCCGGAGCCGGCGGATAGTGGGGCTTACTTCTTGCGACAAGAATGGCAGATGCAGGTGCAGGGCGACTACCACTCGCTGGTCGAGTTTCTGACCCGCGTGGCCTCGTTCGACCGCATCGTGCGGCCACACGTGACGCAGGTGAGTCCTGCGGGGGAGACCCCGAGCGGCCGGCAGCTCGTGCTGGCCGCGTTCGGACTGGAGACATACGTACTCGCCCCCCAGGGGGCGCAGGTCGCAACCGAGGAGGGCGGCGAATGATAGCGCGAGGTCTGACGGCCGTTGCCCTTCTCTTCCTGTCGGTCCCGGGGCTGAAGGCGCAAGAGGGCGAACGCGTACCGGACTCGGACGCGGATCAGGTCCAGGCCACGCGGACGTTGGAGCGCGAGACGTTTTCCTATTCAGCCGGAGGAAGGCGGGATCCCTTCCGGCCGCTCGAAGCAGGCGATGAGCTCGGACCCCGATTCGAGGATCTGGAGCTCAGCGGGATCATATACAGCCCCACCGCTGGCAGTGTGATCGTCCTGGTAGACCGGTCCACGCAGCGTCGGTACCGAGTCTGGGAGGGCGACATCGTGGGCGGTGCACAATTGCTGGACGTGACGCCGAACGAAGCGGTCTTCGCAGTCACCGTTTTCGGCGTGAGCAGGCAGGAAACGCTGCGCCTGAAGAACATGGACAAGGAGCAGGGCGGATGATCGGCAAACAGGTCCTCGCGACCCTCCTGGCGACTCTGTGGGCGGTCGCGCCCACGGGGCGAGTGCAGGAGGTCCGAATCTCCCCTACCGGAGACGAGACCGAGATCGCCGTCATCACCAGCGGCGATGTCGAAGTCAGGGACTTCATCCTCAGAGATCCGGCGCGGCTGATTCTCGATGTGCACGGGGCCGTCAACGAACTTCCGGACGGCACCTTCGAGGGCATCGGTCGGGGCGGCATCGTGAGGCTGCGGAGCAGCCAGTTCAGAGACGATGTCGTGCGTCTCGTGTTCGATCTGGCCAGGCCGGCGAACTACGAGACCCGCGAGACCGGGGAGCGTTACACGGTCCGATTCGCCAACCCCGGCGGGACTTTCGAGCCCTGGAGCAGTGGCTCGGTGCTGGCAGGAACCGTCGCGATGCAGGATCGAGTCCCCGAACCGACGGTACCCGGAGCCCGTGCGCCGTCTGCGCCATCCATGAGCCAGGACGCGGGGGGCCTCGAGCGAATCACCGTTGCGTACGACAGCGCGAGCATGCTGGAAGTCCTGGCAGGTTTTTCGGAATTCGCCGGTGTGTCGATCGTTCCGAGTGCCGACGCTGCCGGAATGAACGTTCAGGGCGTGGACATACGCGATCAGCGTTGGGACACGGCCCTCGACGCAATTCTGGCTTCCCAGGGGTTGGGCTGGAGGCTCCAGTCCGAAGGAATCCTGATCGTCGACAAGCTCGAGGGGATCCGTGCCCGGGACACGCTGCAGACGGAGACGCGCGTATTCAAGATCAACTACGCTTCTGCCGACTCGGTGGCCTCGACGTTGGAGCGCCTTGCCACGCCGAATCGGGGGCAGGTGGTTCCGTACCTCGGCGCGAACTCCGTGATCGTGACCGATGCCCCGTCGGTGGTGGCCCGGATGGACAGCCTGATCCGCAACCTGGACGTGAAGACGCCGCAGGTTTCCATCGAAGCCAAGATCATCTTCGTCGATCGCACGGACGTCATGGAGCTCGGGATCATCTACGATCTCAAGGATCTTGCGGGGAACTCGATCAACGACGTGATCGGCGTTCCTGATCCGCTGAACCCTGGCGAGATCACGAACGAGACTCTGGTCGATCTCGGCGGGAGCTCGGTCGCCGTTCTGGCCAACGCCAACGACCGGGTATTGGCGCCGTCCCTGGAGATCCTCGCATCCGTGGCGTTCGGCGATTTCTCGCTGTCCGCGTGGCTGCAGGCCCTCGAGCAGCACAAACTGTCCGACGTGCAAGCCGCGCCGACCATACAGGTTGTGGATAACCACCATGCCCGGATCCAGGTGGGCGAGAAGACGCCGGTGCGTGTGCTGGATGCGGGGACCGGCAATACGCAGGCTCAGGCAACCGTGCAGTACGAGGACACCGGGATCATCCTCGACGTGACGCCGCACATCACGAACAACAACCAGATCCTGCTCGACGTCTCCGCCGAGCGATCTGGAATCCAGACCGACATTCCCGACGTCGGATTCACGTTCCTGAAGCAGATTGGCCAGTCGCGCCTCCTGCTGGACGACGGCGAGACGATGGTGATCGGCGGGCTGACGCTTAGCCAGGTGGATCGGACCGAGAGCGGCATTCCGTTCCTGATGGACCTGCCCGTCCTCGGGGCACTGTTCCGGACCACCAAGAACTCGGAACGCAAGACAGACCTGATCATCCTCGTCACACCGCATATCGTGGACTGATCGAGGGCAACCTGTCGGGCCGCCGGCCCGGAGGTCGAACGCCGCTGCGGACGCGAGGCCGGGACCATTCCCGGTCTCGCGTTTTGCGTTTGGGCTGACCGCCGTATACTGGAGGCCGTTTCACCCCGGGTACCGTCGATGGAGAGCGCCATGCTCCAACACATACGATTCACGACCGCCGGTGAGTCTCACGGAAAAGGGACGCTCGTCATACTGGAGGGCGTCCCTGCCGGACTGCCGGTCGCTCCCGTGGACATCGCCCGGGATCTGGCCCGAAGACAGCTCGGCTACGGCCGCGGCGGCCGGATGGCGATCGAAAAGGACGCCGGCGAGTTTCTTTCGGGCGTGCGACTGGGAGAGACGCTTGGTTCGCCCATCGCCATCTGGATTCGCAACCGGGACCACCAGAACTGGGAGGTCTCGATGTCCGTGGACGCGCAACCGGGTGCTAGCGACGAAGAACTCCGACGTGTTTACCTTCCGCGGCCTGGCCACGCCGACCTGGTGGGAATGCTCAAGTACGACAGGCCGGACGCCCGGGACATCCTGGAACGGTCGAGTGCCCGGGAGACCTCGGCTCGCGTCGCCGCCGCCGCCGTGGCGCGCTGCTTCCTGTCGGCGCTGGGCGTATCGATCGGCAGTCACGTGACCCGGATCGGGTCGGTACAGGCGGAAGCGCCGGCCCGCTGGCCCGCCGACCTCAACGAGGCGTCAGACGCCTCCGAGCTCCGGTGCCTCGACACGGCCGCCGCGCAGAGAATGATCACGGAGATCGATGAGGCGAAGGCGGACGGCGACACCCTGGGAGGTGAATTCGAAGTCATCGCAACCGGGTTGCCCGTTGGCCTGGGAAGCCACGTCTCGTGGGATCGCCGGCTCGACGGGCGGTTGGCCGGGGCCCTGATGTCCATACAAGCGATGAAGGGAGTGGAGATCGGCCTCGGCTTCGAGGCGGCCCGGCGACGGGGGTCCCTCGTGCACGACGAGATCGTCACCGATCCCAAGCGCGACCGGACCGGCGGTTTCCGCCGGACCGGGAATCACGCCGGAGGGTTGGAGGGAGGCACGACCACCGGTGAACCGCTGGTGGCGCGGGTGGCGATGAAGCCGCTCAGCTCGCTGAGCAGGCCCCTGACGAGCGTGGACGTGCGAACGGGAGAGACGGCGCACGCGGTTCGTGAGCGAAGCGACGTGTGCGCCGTTCCGGCCGCAGCCGTGGTGGGCGAGGCGATGGTCGGGCTGGTTCTGGCCGATGCCATGGTCGAGAAGTTCGGCGGCGACTCGCTGGGTGAGACGCAGGCGAACCTCGCGGCGTACCTGGCGACGGCAGGCGAACGGGCGCGGCGCTGGGAGTGAATCGCGACGTCGGCCCCATCGTCCTGGTCGGGTTGAGCGGCGCCGGAAAGACGGCGGTTGGCCGGCTTCTCGCCGAGCGCCTGGTATGGACCTTCGTGGACCTGGACGCGGAGGTGGAGCGCCGCGCGGCCTGCACGATCGCCGAACTGTTTCAGCGGGATGGCGAACGCGCCTTCCGCGACCTCGAGGCCCAGGTGACACGCTCGATCCCGGTCGATCCGCGTACGATCGTGTCCACGGGCGGTGGCTGGATGGCCCGGCCCGAGCTGCGCGATACATGGCCGCATGCCGTTCGAGTCTGGCTGCGCGTCGAGCCGGACGGCGCGATGTCCAGACTTGCGCGAGAACGCCTCACCCGCCCTCTTCTGGCGGGTCCGGACCTGGAGGCGGAGCTTCGGCGGTTGCTCGGCGACAGGCTTCCGGCCTACCGACTGGCCGAGATCGCGGTGGAGACTGACGGGCTGACGCCCGCGGCCGTAGTTGACGCCATTCTCGACAGACTCGCTGAAGCGGGGCGAAGTCCCGCCGCACCCTAACGTCTCGCACTGGAGACCGATGTCTAGCACGAAGAAGGGCAAACACCTCGTCATCGTCGAGTCGCCCAAGAAGGCACGGCTTCTGGGCCAGTATCTCGGAGATGACTACGTCGTCGAAGCATCGGTCGGACACGTGGTGGACCTGCCGAAGAAGGGCCTCTCCGTGGACGTGGACAACGGATACGAGCCGGAGTTCGTTACGGTCCGCGGCAAGGGAAAGGTGCTCGACCAGCTCAAGAAGCACGCGAAAGCGGCTGACGACATTCTGATCGCCACCGACCCGGATCGGGAAGGGGAGGCAATCGGCTATCACATCGCGGTCAAGCTGGGCTACGAGAAGGACGACAGCAGTCGATTCCGGCGGGTTCGTTTCAACGAGATCACGGCGCAGGCTGTGCGTGATGCCGTCAAGAAGCCAGGAGACCTGGACCTGAATCAGGTCGACGCCCAGCAGGCCAGGCGCATCCTCGACCGGCTGGTGGGCTACGGCCTGTCGCCGTTGCTGTGGAAGAAGATCTCTCCGGTGGATCCGATCAGTCGCACGCCTCTTTCGGCCGGCCGCGTCCAATCGGTGGCCGTGCGATTGGTCGTGGATCGTGAGAGGGAGCGCCGGAGATTCAGGAGCGGCGAGTGGTGGGACCTGGCCGCCACCTTTGCCCGTGAGGGACAGGAGTTCGACGCGCAGCTGACACAGGTGGACGGAGTACCGGTCGTTAAGGGCTCGGACTTCGAC
>JABDQB010000152.1 GCA_013042495.1 Gemmatimonadota bacterium | reverse complement strand
ACCGTACTCTCGGCGGCCGCGCCGGGAGCAGCCGGCGGGCAGGACGTGGGAGAAGCCGCCGTAGAAGTCGCTGATGTCGCCGGCCAATGGACCCTGAATCGGGCACTGAGCGACGACCCGGACGACCAGTTGAGGAACGTCCGGGGCGCGGCCCAGCCTCCCGGTGGCAGCCGTCGCCCCGACCAGCGGTCGCCACTGGACGTCGTGCGGCGAGCCATGGAGGGTTTCGCGATCACCCAAACCGATTCGACCGTCGCCATCGCTTACCCGGACCGGGAAGTCGTGCTGTTCACGGATGGCCGGAAGCAGAAATTTCAGGTGGACGGGGCACGCGAGCTGGAATACCGCGCGTGGCGGGACGGAGACAAGCTGCTGGTGGAACGCAGACTCGAAGGCGGCGCCACCCTCACGGAAGCGTACTCGGTGCATGCGGGTACCGGCCGGCTCCATGTGCTGACCCGGCTGGCGGGTGAGCACATACCGCGTACGATCAGCTTCGTTCGGGTCTACGATCCCTCGGACCGGGCCGGCGACGACTGATCCGCCCCGATCAACCCGGAGAGAGCGCCTCCGCCGGGTGAATTCGGCTCACCCTGCGCGCCGGAATGTAGGTAGCCAGTAGGCCCACGATGGCCAGGGCCAGCACCACGCCGCCAAAGATGACGGGGTCACGGGCATCGACCTCGTACAGGATGATCTGCAGCTGCCTGGTGGCGAGCGCTGCCAGCCCGATTCCTAGCGTGATTCCGATCGCCAGCTGACGCATCCCGCGCCGCATCGCGAGTCGGATCAGTCGGGTGTTGTCTCCGCCGAGGGCCATCCGGATGCCCATCTCTCGGGTCCTCTGGCTCACGCTGAACGACATCACGCCGTACAATCCCACGGCGGCCAGGAACAGGGCCACGAATCCAAAGGCCATGAACAGGGTGCCGAAGGTCCGGTAGAACCACGTCTGATCGTCGACTACCCTCTTCATGGTGAGGGCGTCGTACAGCGGCAGGTTCGGGTCCATGGTGGTCAGGGTCTCGCGTATCCGCGAGGCCATCGCCCCCGGGTCGCCCGCCACTCGCACACCCACGCTCACCGTGTTGCCGAGGATCTCCGCGAACTGTTCGACGGCGATGTAGTAGCCGGCGGGGCTGGCGTCGTTGTTCCCGATTCCCTCCATCTTCATGTCCGGGACGACGCCCACGACCGTCATCCACTCGTACACGTCCTCGCCCTGGTGGATGCGGAACCGCTTGCCGAGGGGCTCGTCTCCCTCGAAGAACTCGCGGACGAAGCTCTGGTTTACGAGCGCGACGGGCAGGTTGTCCCGCGTGTCCGCGAACTCGAAAGCCCGTCCGTCGAGTATCTGAGTCTGGAAGGTCGCGAAGTAGCCCGGCGTCACGATGCCCTCCCGCGCGCTCGGGTAATCACGGTCGGTCGGATAGTCGCCGCCTTCGATCTCGAACACCCGCGAGCCGTTTCCCCGCGCCGGCAGGCCGTCGGACAGCGTCGCGGCCTCTACTCCCGGGGTGGCCTGCAGACGCTGCAGGAACTCCCGGTAGAAAGCGGTCCGCGCCCCGGCATCCTCATAATCCGTTTCGGGAAGGTTGAGACGGGCGGTGAAGATCCCCTCGACCGCGAACGGGAAGTCCACGGTGCGCAGCTGGGTGACGCTCTTGATCATCAGGCCGGCAGCGATCAGCAGCCCGCACGACACAGCGATCTCCGCGATCACGATGATCGATGTGATGCGGCCCATGCGCAGACCCGACGACCCGCGACCCTCGTCCTTCAACGCCTCGTTCATGCCGCGGCCCGTGGCTCGCAGGGACGGGAACAGCCCGGCCGCGATGGCCGATACCACGGTAACGGCGATCACGAAGACCATGACCCGGCCATCCGGGTCAAACGTCATCCAGAACGGAGGGGGATTCGTGGCGACTGCCCGATTGAACCAGGCGACGCCGGCGAGACCGATGAGCACACCGAAGGCGGCGCCCACGGCCGACAGCACGCCGACCTCGACGAGGAGTTGCCGGATGATCCTCCGCCGGCCCGCCCCCATGGCCGAACGGACCGCCACTTCCTTTTCGCGAACCGCCGCCCGGGAGAACAGGAGATTCGCGACGTTCGCGCACGCGATGAGTAGAACGCCGATCGCCGCCCCGAGCATGGTCATCAGAAGGCCGAAGATCTCGTCGCCCACGACGAACTTCGTATAGGGTTCGACCAGCGGGGCGAAACCCTCGTTGGGCTCCGGGTACTCCGACTCGAGCCGCATGCCGATCGTTGCGAAATCGACGGAGGCCGCGTCCAGCGAGACGCCGTCCTTCAGTCGCCCGAAGGCGGGGTACTGGGGCCCCTGTCCACGTTGATGCTCCAGGGGGTCCACTTCCAGCGGGGCCCACAGCTCGGCTTCGATCGGGAACTGGAAACCCTCGGGCGCCACACCTACGATGGTGCGCGGCTCGCCATTCGTACGCACGGACATTCCGATCACGTCGGGCGACCCGTCGTATTTCTCCTGCCACACCTCGTAGCCGAGGATCAATACTCGATCCGCTCCCGGCTCATCCTCTCCGGGAAGGATGCCACGTCCCAGGGCCGGTGCGACACGCAGGATCTCGAACATGTTCGCGGTCACCAGGGCGCCGTCGTAGCGCTCGGGTTCGTCGTCCGCTCCGACCAGGTTGACGGCTCCGCCGCCCCACAAGCCGAACGCCTGCAAGGTCGACTGCTGGTCGCGATAGTCGACATAGTCGTGGAGCGACACACCGCCGCGCTCGATGTCCCGGTCCGGGTTGTTGCGCCACACGGACACGATCCGGTCGCCCTCGGGGAAAGGCAGCCCCTTGTACATCGCTCCGTTCACGATGCTGAAGACCGTGGTGGTGAGTCCGATTCCGAGCGAGAACGCGACGATCGCGATGAGAGAGAGCACCGGCGACCCGATGAGCATGCGGACGCCGTACCTGACGTCCTTGAAGAACCCGTCCATGGCTGTCCCCTTCAACCCGTAGTCCACACCGCCTCACAGCCACGCACATGGCCCCGGCGGCGGATTCCGCTTGCCGGGGTTCCTTACGCGAAGATCCTCGGCGGAGTTTCGGGAAAGCCGGACCGTCAGCCCAGCAGGTTGCAGAGGTACGCCGTGGCGACTCCCAGGTAGTTGCCCAGCGCGTATCCGATCAGGGCCAGCATGATCGAGATCGGTACCAGCTCCTCGCGGTGATATCCCGCGGCCACAGGGGCCGACGCCGCACCTCCGACCGCTGAGACGCTCGCCACCGCCGCCATGCTCACGTCGAGCTTCATAAGCTTGGCCCCAAACAGCACGAACACCAGGTGGATCGTGATCGTCATGAAGCCGGCGATGAGGAAGAACTGTCCCCCGCCGAGCTGTCTCAGATCGGCCGACGCGCCGATCATCGTCATGTAGATGTACACGAACGCCATGGCCAATGGCTCGGTGCCGGGCACGTCCCGCAGCTTCGTCGCCGAGAGAAGGATGCCGAACGTGGTGACCAGGAGCAGGGCCCACGTCCTCTGCGTGAGCACCGGCGGCAGAGGGGGGATCAGAGTGGACAGCCAGTTAGCGGCGAGCATGGCCACGAAAGCCCAGCCGAGGAGCGTCAGGACGTCACTGAAATGCACCTCGTGCTTCTTACGCTCGACACTCTGTGTGGCTTCGATGAAATGGTCCAGCTGCGCCTGCGACACACCCGTCCATCGGTTGAACGGCTTTGCCCACCGCTTGCACACCAGGATCAGGGGGAAGTAGGCCAGGTAGACGAAGTTGTCCACGATGACCACGAGTCCCAACTGCTCGGCCGGCGTGTTCAGGCTCTCCGCTACGGCCGCCAGGTTGCCCGTTCCCCCGATCCAGCTTCCGGCGAGGGCCCCGAAACCGGACCAGGAACCGGGCGGCAGATTGGAGCGGAAGAGCACGAAGGCTACCACCGCCCCGACCACGACGCCCACCGAGCCGATCACCAGGACGATGGCGCCGCGCCACGCCACCTTCATCGCTTCCTTGATGTTGATGTCGAGCAGCATCAGGACGATGAACAGGGGAACGGCGAACGACTTGAACGTGTCGTAGACGGGGCTCTGGCGTGGAATCACGCCGAAGTTGCTCAGGAACACGGGCGTGAGGAAGATCCAAATGATCGCCGGGAGGTAGTTGAACACCTTCCAGCCCGTCTTGCGCTCCAGCCATATGAATATGACGGGGACCATCAGGATCACGGCCATGACCCCGATCAAGTCGCTGAAGATCGGCTCTGCGTTCATCGGCTCTCCGGTTGAGTCATCCGCGCCTGGCGACCGTGTCGCACAAGGGCGACAACCTAGGGGTCAGGGAAGCCCGCCGGGAGGGGCCGCCCCGGTGAGGCGCGAGAACGGGCTATACTTATATGAGTGGAAACCGACCGGGTGAGGTACGGCGAGGGGCGCTGAGCCCCTCGCCGGCCCACTGAGGTGTCTAGTCCGATCCCGTGCACTCGGGTGCTCGCGATCCCTCCACCCCGCACACCACGTCCTCCAGGAAGTCGAACCGGGTCTGGTAATAGGTGACCTGGTTCTCGAGTCCCGAGATGCCGTGGCCCTGTCCCTCGAACTCCACGTACGTGACCGGTTTCTCGAGTTGCCGGGCCGCTTCCACGAAAGAACGGCTCTCCGTGACACCGACCCGGTTGTCGTTCGACCCGTGCGTGAGGAGGATCGGCGAATCGAGCAGGTCGACGTGGCTGATCGGCGATCGATCGAGGAGCCGGTCCCGCTCGGTCTCCGGGTCGCCGGCCTCGAGAATGATCCAGTCCGGGATGTTCGTGGCGTCGTAGAACGACACGATGTTCGAGAACCCGGCATGGCTCATCCCGAACCCGAGATCGTAGTTCTCTCCCCGTCCGTTCGTCTCCGGCGGGAACGTCAGCGCCCGCATCGTGGCGTATCCGCCGTGCGAGCCGCCGGCCACGCCGATCTGCTGCGGTTCGAGACCCAGCTTCTCTTCGAGGAACCGGGCCCCGTAGAACAGGTCGATGATCTCGTCGCCCCCGAGGTCCCGGTCGTTGAGCGCCATGAAGTCCTTGCCGAATCCGGAGCTCCCGCGGACGGCGGGTGACAGCCACGAGATCCCGGCCTCGCAGAAGATCTGTGTTCCCGTGCTGAAGTAGTTGCCGCCCCCGTAGAAGGACGTCATGACGGCCAGGCGTGACTGCGGATCCTGCCTGTCCTCGCGAGGGGTGAACAGGAAGGCGTGCAGCATTCGCGGTTCGCCGGTGGCCGGGTCGATGTCGAAAGTGGGAAACTCGACCCGCTCCACCTCGCACTGCTGAATGGCCGCCAGGTATTCCTCCGGGAGCCTGATCTTCGGCTGGAATTCGAATGTGGCGCGCCCCTCCCGCATGACGACCTTCATTTCGTCGCCCTGGAACGGAGAGGAAGCGGACGTCTGCCGGACCACGAACTGGTCCCGGTCGTCGAATCCCATCACTCC
>JABDQB010000149.1 GCA_013042495.1 Gemmatimonadota bacterium | reverse complement strand
GAATGGGATCGCTCTTCACGGCGACCGGCCGGATGTCGATGCCTCGCCTGACCAGCCTGCGCGTGGACCCCGAACAGCAGCCGATCGACGGTCGCCTCGACATGGCGGTCTCGGACATGTCGATCGTGGAGGCCTTCCTCATCGACCTGTCGGATGCTTCGGGGACGTTCGAGTCGCGCACCGAGGTTGCCGGCACACTTGCCGAAATGACCGTGCAGGGGCAGGCGAGCCTCGAAGACGGACGGGTGATCGTTCCCGCCCTGGGACTCGACCTCAACGGCATGCAGCTCACGGCGACCGGACGCCACGACGGGACGGTCGAGATCGATGGAGAGGTTCGTTCGGGTGAAGGTCAGATCACGCTCCAGGGGCGCTCCGCCCGCTACCCGTCGCGTGAGAACCCCAACGTGATCCAGGTCCGCGGCGAACGTTTCACGGCCCTGGACATCCCGGAGGTCCGGGTGCTGATCGATCCAGCGCTGGATGTCCTGTTCGACGGTACCACACTGCAATTGAACGGTCGCGTGGACGTGCCGAGCGCCCGGATCGGCCTTCCGGAGGTGCCGGAGGCCGCCGTGACTCCGTCGAAGGACGTGGTCTTCGTAGGGGACACCGCGACGGTGCGGGAGCCGCCGGTACCCTTTGGTGCCGATCTGACCGTCGCGCTCGGTAGCGACGTCTTCTTCAACGGTCTGGGCCTGACAGGAAACCTCGAGGGAGGTTTGAACATCACCCAGCGACCCGGCGGTCAGCCGTCCGCGCGAGGTGAGCTGCGCATACTCAACGGAATCTACCGGGCACTGGGGCAGGAGCTCCGGATTGACCCGGGGCGACTGGTGTTCAATGGCCCGCTGGACGATCCCGGAGTGGATGCCCGGGCCTTCAGGCGCGCGAGCGACCAGACGGAAGCGGGATTCGAGATCCGCGGGACGCTGCAGAACCTCGACATCACCACGTACTCGGTGCCCCCGAAGCCCGAGAGCGACGTTATGGCCTACATTCTGTTCGGGCGCCCTATGAGCCAGACCACGGGTACCGAGGGGGCGCGGGCCTCGAACATGGCCGCGGTGCTGGGTGCCAACATGCTGGCGATGAGCCTGGCGCCGAGCCTCGGGCTGGACGAGGCCCGAATCGACACCGGCTCGAGCCGGAACAAGGCCCAGCTGGTCATCGGGAAGTATCTGTCACCCCGCCTGTTCGTCGGATACGGAGTGGGGATCTACGAGCCGATCAGCACGGTCCGCGTGCGCTATCTCCTGTCGGCGAGGTGGTCCGTCGAGGCGATAACGGGCGATCAGCAGAGCACCGACCTGCTGTGGCGGATCGAGCGGGGGGACCCTCACTTCGAGGCCCTCGAGGTGGAGGAGGGCAACGAGGAAGCCGGCCCCGTCTCGGACGCCTCCAATACGCTGCCCTGACACGAGGAAGGGGGTGACCCGCAGGCTGCCCCCCGCGCAAGCCGCCGTCGTTTCCGTTACACCACGCGCCTGGGAACGCCTCTATGCCCGCTCACGAGGAGCCTGGTACGACCATGGTCACGCGGACCCGCTCCAGGCTCTCGACACCGACATCGATCCATCCGCGTTGCGGGCGATTCAAATCCATGATCAGCAGCAGGACGGCCGCGATCAGAAGACCCAGCCCTACGATGGCGGCGCGCCCGCCCTGGTTCGCCGCGCCAAAGGCCCAGGCGAGAAAACCGGTGGCCACCGCTGCTACCATCAGCAGCAGCGAGAACAGGGGCGCCGGCAGGAAGTTCTCGATCGACGCGAGCCGCAATTCGTGGATGTCGATCACCTCGTTGGCAGAGGTGATCAGCGAACTCAATATGGCGGGACTCCGCCCGGGCTGATTGGCACGCGCGACCTCAGACCAGATCGAGGCTTGAAGGGATTCGCTCTCGCTCCGGGCGGCACGCAGGGCGGCGCGATCGCCCCGTGATCCGCCCAGCGCGATTCGGGCGTCCGTATACGAGCGAAGAGCACCCTGCAGGTCGCCGCGTAGGGGCTCCTCCAGCAGGCCTGCCCGCAGCCAGAGCGTTCCAATGGCGTTGGCCTCGTCGACGATCACGTCACGTCGCGCGTCCCAGCGGGAAACCGCCATCGCCAGAGTGAACCCGAGCAGAAGCCCCAGCAGACCCAGCATGGCGGCGCCAGTCCCGCTCATCAGCGATCGGAGAGAATCCTCCGAGTCCCGCCTGCGGGATCCCAGCCGGAAACCGATCTCACCGGATAACGCGAGCAGCCCGAGCATCATCAGCGTGATCAGCCGATAGTCCGTAAGGTAGAAAGCCATATCGAAGCTCACGACGTTATCCCCCATCCCGGCACGATCGGAACGACCCACGCGCCGTCTGCATCAAAAGACCCCCTGCCAATGTACGGGGGCCGTATCGCACTCGTTGTGCAACGGTAGAATACCGTGCTCATGGCGCTCGCGACCAGATGCTCGGCTATCGCCAGCACTTTGGCCGGAAGGAGCGGGGGAGGATACGACCTCGGAGGCGGAGTTGAGGAGGACGGGCGCCCACCCGTCCTCCCCTGAGACTCGATCAGCCGACGCCGACGATCAGGGCGAGCGACCAGGCGCGGTTGTTGATCTTCACGGCTTCTTCCTTGGCTACATCAGAGAGACCGTAGGTGTAGGAGAAATCCAGTCCGAAGAACAGCACCTGTAGTCCGATCCCGCCCTTCAGGCCGAAGTCGAACTTGTTCGTCTCATCGCAGAACGTACTGCTCACGAGTCCGTCCGTGCTGCAACTGACCTCGTACCCACCGTTGATTCCACCATACACTCTGGGGCCGATCACTCGCTCGAGGAACGGAAGTCGAACCACACCCATCACCGGAACCTCGATGTACGAGAGACGCACCCGATCGGCGGAGTTGGCCACGTCGAAGCCCTTCTCGGAGTAGTAGCCACCCACGATGACGCCGAAGATGCCACCCGTGGCGTATGAGGCGCCGATCTGGAAGCCGGTCCGGCTTTCCGTGTCGACGCTGCTGCCGTCGACCTCGAGATTGGCATCCGAGTAGATACCACCGGCGGTGATCCCGACCTGTGCTGCCGCGGGCATGGCCACCAGGGTCAGCATGGCCGCCGCGGCCAGAACGATCCGAAGTCGCATGGCGAACGTCTCCTGTATTGCAGTTGGGTCTCCGACCGGCGTCTCCAGTCGAGCGCTCAAGATACCCCCTCAGGTTTCTCACGAAAGCTTGGCCACTCAACGATTCGCCGGATTGCCCGATCCCGCCCCTTTCGCTATAATCTGGGGCTCTTGAAATCGGGCTGGCCCGGGCGGCCGGCGCCGGCAGACGCGAACCGGGTCACGGCGTCGCGTCTTTTGTATTGAAAGGGCCCCGGACTGCCCTGTGGCAGCGCGAGCCGGGGCGGGGACCGGGACGGGATGTTCGAGCAGCTCGGAGATCGGCTGGATGGCGTATTTCGCCGCCTCAAGGGGCGGGGCGTCATCACGCAGCCCATGCTCCGGGAAGGACTCCGCGAGGTGCGGCGGGCATTGCTCGAGGCGGACGTGAATTTCCACGTCGCCCGTGACTTCCTGAAGCGTGTGGAGGAGCGAGCGCTCGGGGAGAAGGTGCTGGAAGCGGTTCGGCCGGCCGACCAGATCGTCAAGATCGTGCATGACGAACTGATCGAAGTCCTGGGCGGAGCGAGCGCGGAATCCGGCCTCGCGGAGGCTACGGTTCCGCCCTCCGTGATCATGCTGGTCGGACTTCAGGGGTCAGGTAAGACGACGACCGCCGGCAAGCTGGCCCGCCGGTTCGACCGGCTTGGGCGCCGGCCGACGCTCGTCGCCTGCGATCCCTATCGGCCGGCGGCGGGTGAGCAGCTGGTGACCCTGGCCGAGTCGATCGACGTGCCGGTCGTGCACGAGCCCGGCGAGAAGGACGTGGTAGCGCTGGCTTCGGGAGGGGTGGACAGTGCCCGGAGGGCCGGCGCGACGCACGTGATCATCGACACGGCCGGCCGGCTGCAGGTCGATGCCGAGCTGATGGACGAGTTGAAGCGGCTCAAGACGGAGCTGGGGCCGCAGGAAGTGCTGCTCGTCGCCGACGGAATGACCGGCCAGGAAGCGGTCCGGATAGCGGAAGGCTTCCACGAGACGGTAGGGATCACGGGCGTGGTCCTCACCAAGATGGACGGCGATGCGCGAGGCGGTGCGGCGCTCTCGATCCATGGGGTGCTCGGAGTGCCGGTCAAGTTTGTCGGCGTGGGAGAGCGCCTGGAGGATCTCACGGCTTTCGAGCCGGAGAGGATGGCAGGGCGAATCCTCCAGATGGGCGACATCGTCGGATTGGTGGAGAAGGCACAGCAGACGTTTGACATCGAGGCCGGCCAGAAGCTGGAGAAGAAGGTTCTCGGCGGCGGGCAATTCGATCTGGAGGACTTTCTCCAGGCGACGAAGCAGATACAAAAGATGGGCCCGATAGAAGGTCTGCTGAAGATGATACCGGGTGTGAAGCCGAAGATGTTGGAAGGGGTAGACGTGGATCCCCGCCGCATCAAGCACATGGAGGCTATCATCCTCTCCATGACGCCGGCAGAGCGTCGGAAGCCGGAGATCATGAACGGTTCGCGCCGGGCGCGGATCGCGAAGGGGTCGGGCCGGCCGGTCCACGAGGTGAACCGGCTGCTCAAGCAGTTCAAGGAGATGCGCAAGATGATGAAGCAGATGGGGAAGCTCGCGCCGCGCCTCGCAGCCGGCGGAAAGCTGGACTCGCTGCTTCAATGACGGGCAGGCCGGGCCTCGCGAGGTTTCCCTGTCCATGACAGACCGGACGTAACCAGAGGAACAGGATCAGTGGCGACACACATTCGACTTCAGCGAACAGGCCGGAAGAAGCAGGCATCCTTCCGCATCGTCGTGACCGACGTGAACGAGCAGCGTGATGGCCCGGCGATCCAGACGCTCGGGACCTACAACCCGCGCACTCAGCCGTCCATCGTTCGGCTCGACGCCGCGGCGTCCCTGAACTGGCTGTACGAAGGCGCGCAGCCCACAGACACGGTGATTTCGATCTTCCGGAAGACCGGCGTCTGGCAGAAGTACCAGGCCGGCGAGACGGCGGAATCTCTGGAGGAGACCGTCGTGACGCTGGGTCCGCCGCAGGGCGAGCAGAAGACGTCGCGTCGTGCGGCCATCGCTGCGGAAGCCCAGAAGCTGAGGGCCGTGGAAGTTGCGGCTTCGAAGCAGCTGGCCGAGGAGGCCGCGAAGAAGGCCGCGGAAGAGGCCAAGGCGGCTGCCGCGGCGGAAGCCGAAGCCGGCGCCGAATCTGAGGAAGCGGTGGAGGAAGCAGCCGAGGAGGTCGAAGGGGTCGAAGAGGTAGCTGCCGAGGCCGACGAAGCGGTAGAAGAGGCGGCCGAAGAGGTCGAGGAAGTAGCAGCCGAGGCCGAGGAAGCGGTAGAGGAGGCGGCCGAAGAGGTCGAAGAGGTAGCAGCCGAGGCCGAGGCCGAGGAAGTCGCCGAGGAAGTGACGGAGGAGGTTGAGGAAGTGGCTGCCGAGGCTGAGGA